>JBPCWJ010000271.1:0-4884 GCA_051009635.1 Rhizobiaceae bacterium | reverse complement strand
ATTCAGATTCACACCGGCAGAAAAGTGCGCGCCGTCGTTGTGAATAATGATCCCCTCACCCGGATCGTCCGCAGCCTTTGACACCATTTCCATGCTACCGGCATCCAGAGCATTGGCCTTGGAATGGAACTCAACCAGACGGATTCCATCTTCGAGATGATAAAGACTTGCAGATCGGTTCTGGTCAACCGGCTCCAATGTCCTTTGCAACATGTGGAAACGAATAGCGCCTGGCGGCAGGGATACCGGCTCATATTTTCCACCCCAATGCCGTACTTTGAGAAGTCCACCATCCACCTTGTAGAAACTGTCTCCAACAGAATCGTTCAGGAACCCGGGGACGGGCTGACCTTCGCTCTCTAGCCGTTTAACCAACCGCTCCGGACCAATAGTATCCATCATTTCAAACGGACCTTGAACCCAGTTATATCCAAGCTTCATCGCGTCATCGATATCCTGGGGCGACGTAGTCACTTCGGGCACCAACGAAGCAGAGTAGTTCAGGGTTTTGGACAAAACCTGCCAGGCAAATTCCGACAACGGATCATCGCCTTCGAGTAGCAGTTCAATTCCCTGTGCCTCGGCGTCAATCGCCAATTGCGGGATTTTTCTGTTTCGCTTCTTCCACTTGCCAGTGGCAAGATCCAGACTTACCTGCTCGCCATCAATTTCAGCATAAAATCCGCCCTTCCCCTTATTGCCGGTAAAGCCCAATTCAATCTGCCGATTTATCTGGGAATTCTCTTCCCCAAGCGGATGGAATGCATCATCGGGTGGCAAAATTGATCGCATGGAACGGACCACATCCGCCATCAGATCCAATCCAATCAGATCATACAATCCAAATGCCCCGGTCTTGGGCATCCCCATTGGCCGGCCAAAAATCGCGTCGGCTTCCTCAACGGACAAGCCGAGCCTGGAAGCTTCATGAATAGCTGCCTGCAGAGCAAAAACGCCGACCCGATTAGCCAGAAATCCCGGCGTATCAGCGCAATGCACAACGCCCTTGCCCAATTGCCGGTCACAAAATTCGTCTAGCCGCTCAACGCATTGCGGCGAAGTATCAGGCCCCTTGGCCAATTCCAGCAAGCGCATATAACGAACTGGATTGAAGAAATGGGTGATACAGAAGTTACGCCGCAACTGATCCGGCATGTCCTGCATCAGCAGCGATATTGGAATAGTGGACGTATTGGAGGTTACCAAAGCGCCCGCTTTCAGATGCGGGACAAGGTCGAGATAGAGTGCGCGCTTGATATCCAGCCGCTCTACGATTGCCTCCACGATCCAGTCGCATTTCCCTGCTTGATCAAGATCGTCCCTGATATTGCCTGCTGTTATCCGCTCGATATTTTCCGGTAGCATCAGCAATGGCGGATCAGATTTCTTGATCCTTTCAACACCACGTTCTGCCGCTTTGTTAGGAGCATCTGCTGTTCCAGCTACATCGAGCAGCAAAACCTCCAGACCCGCATTCGCCACTTGCGCGGCTAGCCCGGTACCCATCGTGCCGGCGCCAATAACGCATACTTTCTCTATTGGAGGTGCATTCTGTTTCATTCTTGGGAGCCCCGTAGACCGCTATTTCACTTTTTCAGAAAGGAATATTCGAATGGCCGAATTCAGCTCTCTTGGCCGCTCACCGGGAATGGAATGGCCGCAATCATCAAGTGTGATTGTTTCATTGCTACCGAGCGCATCTGCCAATCTCATACCGCCCCGGATGGGCGTCATCCGATCGAGTTTTGAAAGCACACACAATGTCGGAACCTTGATCGATTTGGCACGCTTTGCCCCGTCGGCATAATCATTACAGGAATTGAGATCTACGCTCAGCGTCCCGGCCTGGTTCAGGCGCATAATGTCCATACCGTTATAGATCAGGCTTGATCCCGGCCAGGTATTTTCGTGATTATGCGCCTCTTCCCCATGTGCCCAGGCAACCATGGAGGCAAACGCCTTGTCTTCGTTTTTTGCCGCCAGATCGAGTAGATACTTGTTGACCGGAATAGCATCTGCCGTCGCGACAAAGATAATCGCCCTAACCCTGTCTGGCTGTTTATGCGCCATTTCAAGCGCAATAAGCCCACCCATGGAATGGGCGCATATAACTGCCTGCTGGCAATCTACGGCATCCATGGCCTTGAGCATCCAGTCAGCCATTGCTTCGATGCCTTCCAGCGGATCCCCCTTGGACAAATAATGCCCCGGCAGATCCGGTGCGAGAACATTCCAGCCGTCATAGGCCAAAGCTCGCGTCTGAAGCATCCAGGAAAGATGGTTAAACCCGGAACCATGGATAAATACCATCCAGGGTTTGTCAGGATGATGTTCCCTGCCGCCAGTGGCGATATGGGTCTCTACATTGTCAACCTTGATCAACATCCGTATTACCCCACCACCCCTGATGCGGCTTTGAGCGCGCGATCAAAATCCTGTTTGAGGTCTTCCATGTTTTCCAGACCAACGGATAACCGGATCATGTCTTCGGTCAGGCCACCTGCCTTCATGTCCTCAGCCGATATGTGCGAATGGGTCGTCGATGCCGGATGAATGACCAATGTCTTTGCATCACCGACATTGGCCAGATGGGAGGCAATACTCACATTCTCGATGAATGCCGCTCCCGCATCCCTTCCGCCTTTGACACCAAAGGCAACAATGGAACCCGCACCCTTCGGAAGCAGACGATTCGCCACCTCATGATCAGCATGGTCCGGAAGGCTAGGATGACGAACCCATGAAACAGCCTCATGGCTAGTCAGGAAGTCAAGCATCTCGGCAGTATTCTTCATATGCCGTTCCATGCGTAGCGGCAGGGTCTCAATTCCTTGCAGAAGATGAAACGCATTGGTTGGCGACAGTGCCGGACCAAAATTATACATCGCCTCGGCCCTGATGCGGGCAGACAGCGCTATCGGCCCAAACTCTTCCCAGAAAATAATTCCATCCAACGCGTAATGCGGCGCAGTCAACGTCGGAAACTTGTCACTGGCACCCCAATCAAACCGGCCACCGTCAACAATCGCGCCGCCAATGGCAATACCGTGACCTCCCATCCACTTCGTGGTCGAATGGATAATGACATCAACGCCATAATCGAGAGGTTTGAACAGATACGGCGTGCAGAAGGTTGCATCCATCACCAGCGGAATTCCTGCTTCCTTGGCAATCTTCGCAACTGCCTCTACATCCAGAACATCCAGACCTGGGTTTCCGATCATTTCGCAGAAAAGGAACTTGGTGTTTGGCTGGATAGCCTTTTTCAGGCCATCAATATCGCGCCCATGCACGAAACTGGTTTCCACACCAAAGCGGGGCATTGTGTTCTTCAGCAGGTTGATATTGGCGCCGTAGAGCTGGGCAGTTGAGACAATATGATCACCCGCGCTGACCAGCATTGTCGTCACGCAATGCAGAGCCGCCATTCCCGAAGCGGTGGCGACACAGGCCGCCCCGCCTTCCATTGCAGCAATCCGCTGTTCCAGCACCGCTACCGTGGGATTGGAAATCCGGGTGTAAAGGTGCCCGCCCTCTTCCATATTGGAGAGTGCCGCGGCATGGCGGGCATCACGGAAGACATAGGAAGTGGTCTGATGGATCGGGACTGCACGTGAGCCGTGATCTGAATCCGGCACATGACCGGCATGCAGCGCTAACGTCTCCAGTTCATGAAACAACGGCATATCTTTGAACTTCTTATCTGGGTCAGGACTATTAGGTCAGGACTTGGGTTGGATTGTTATCGTTTGGCAAGTCAATAGCTTTTGGTGTCGGCTGGCAAGTCAGTCTGGACCAAAAACGGAAGATTTATCAGTACTGGTCATTCCATGATATTCGCGCTATTTGCCACTGATTGCCCTCCCCTTTTCCATGGATGAAACATGTCACTCGAAAATCTGCTTTCCCACGAAAAACAAACAACAGCGCTCAGCCAGATTGCAGGGCTGATTTCCTGGGATCAGGAAGCAATGATGCCGCCCAAGGGCGCCCATCAACGTGCTGAACAAGCCGGCGCCTTGGCACAAATCATCCATGATCGCAGGACCGACCCCAAAATCGGCGAATGGCTGGAATCGATTGATGAAAAGGACCTGTCACAGTTTGACCGCCGTAATGTTAGCGAAATTCGCAGAACCTTTGATCGGGCCACCAAGGTTCCCGGAAAATTGGCGAGCGAAATCGCTATAGCGTCTTCCAAAGGCCAGCAAATCTGGGCAGCCTCGAGGAAATCCGGGAAATACACGGATTTCCTTCCAGCGCTGAAACGGAATATTGAGCTCAAACGAGAGGAAGCCGCCTGCATTGCCGGCAATAGCGATCCTCAATCGCTTTACGACGCTTTGCTTGATGAATTTGAGCCCGGTGCGAAAACGAAAGAACTGTCAAACCTGCTGGAGAGCTTGCGCCCGAGATTGAAGGCGCTACGTGAAAAAATAGCAGAAAAACCGGCACCTCTACCCTTGAAGGGAGTTTTTCCTGCTGACCGTCAAATGAAACTAGCCCGCAAACTGGCGACGATCTTTGGCTATGATTTCGAAGCTGGCCGGATAGACAAGGTAGTGCACCCATTCTGTTCTGGTTCTGGAGATGATGTCCGCATCACCACCCGAACAGACGAGGCTGACCCTTTCAACTGCCTGTATTCCACGATCCATGAAGTAGGCCATGCGCTTTACGCTCAAGGCACACCTGATCCCTTCATGCCTGCTGCCGAATATTGCTCCATGGGCGTTCACGAAAGCCAGTCCCGTTTCTGGGAAAACCAGATTGCGCGTTCGGACGATTTTTCCCAATGGCTATACCCCGCAATGGTGGAAGAATTTGGAACAATGAATGTCGATAGCCCCGAAGCCCTCCACGCGGCAGTAAACAGGGTGGAAA
>JBPCWJ010000270.1:0-6747 GCA_051009635.1 Rhizobiaceae bacterium | reverse complement strand
CATGCACGTTGCCTTCGGTGACGTCCCCGGCGGTGAAATGGTCAATTTCATGATTGCTGTTGCCCGCGCTGCCGAACGCGGTGTTGATGTGAAAACATCATATCTGCAATCTGAAGATCTCGCTGCGCAAGCAATCGTAAGTGGACAGGCAGATATCGGGGTGGGAACACCTTACGCCCTGATCCAGAAGGTCAACGCACGGATCCGCATGTTCTATCAGCTTTCCATGCTGAGGTTTTATCCCGTTGTGAACGGCGAAATGTACAAGACATGGAAGGACCTTGAAGGCGCTGATGTTGCTGTCCATGGCCGCGGATCAGGTACTGAAGCAATCATGCAACTCATGGCCAAGGAAAATGGCGTGAAGTTCAATTCCGTCAGCTATGTTCCGGGTTCCGGCGTTCGTGCGGGCGCGTTGTTGCAGGGCCGGATCAATGCTTCCATAGTCGACTATGAGCGCAGCCGCCTGCTCGAGCGCGAAGCACCTGGCAAGTTTGTCTTTCTGCCGCTGCCAGACATCAAGGCAACCGACGAAGCACTTTATGCAAACCGCGATTGGTTGGAATCAGAACAGGAAGCAGTTTCAATCCTGGTTGAAGAGCTGATCAAGACCTGGCGTGAAATCAATGAAGATCCTTCAAAGATCGCCGAGTTGCGCGAAAAATATAACGTGCTGCCGGATATCGAGGAAATCGAAGTCGAAGAAATGGTGCCGTCCTTCACGCAGGGCGTATCCATCGACCTTTATCCCAACAACGGTGGCAGCGCGGAATCTGTCGAAGAAGACTTCGTGTTCTTCACCACCTCAGGATCAATGGATGGTAACGCCGCTGATCTGAAAGTTGAGGATTACTGGTATCTCGCTCCTGTGGACGCAGCGGTCGAGAAGCTGGGAAAGAAATAAGAAAATAAACCACGAAAACTACCCGCCCGCCTTCCCTGTGAGGCGGGCGGGCCCTTGGAAAAAATCTGAGAGAAGATGCCATGTCTGCTGTTGCACCCAGCGTCGACAAGATTTCCGGACCCACCAAGAAGTCTGAAAAAATTCTTGGCATGTCTGACACGCTGTTTTACCGGATCATGTCGGTAATTGCGCTGTTTGCGATCTGGGAGATTGCCGGGCGCATTCCAATTAGTGTCGCATTCCCGACCTTTAGCTCAACAATGGCAGCACTGTGGGACATGATCCTCGACGGCAGGATGTTCCGGGCCTATGCAGAAACACTCAAGCCGCTTGCGGTGGGCGTTTCAATTTCGGCTGTTTTCGGTGTGGCAATTGGTGTCGGCATGGGCCTGAACCGGCTGATGCAATGGTTCTGGGAGCCAATTTTTGTGGTCCTGCAGGCCTCGCCCGTAGCCGCGCTTATCCCTCTAATTACCTATGCATACGGCATCGGTCTGACCGCCAAGACAGTCGCCGTCATCATGCTGGCAGCACCAATCATCGTGCTCAACAGCTACAAGGCAGTTCGCAACGCCAACCCCAGCCTCATTCAAATGTGTGAATCATTCCAGGGAACCAGGCTACAGGTGATCTGGCAGGTGGTCATTCCAAGTGCTGCACCGGTTATCTTTGCGGGTCTCAGGCTCGGAGTAGCCGCCGGTTTCATCGGCGTGATTCTTGCAGAACTCTTGATCACACCGACGGGCGTAGGTGACCTGATTTCCTATCACCGGTCAGTCGCTGAATATCAATACATGTATGCAGCCGTTTTCACCGTAATATTGTTTTCCGCCATCATGGTCGGACTACTGGAAGTTGCCGAGGTCAAATACTTCCGGCCAGAAAAGAAAAAGGGTCACTGATGTCCACAGCAGCAGTATCAGAAATGCCTGATCAAACCGCCCCTACCCAGGACAATATTGTCGAAGTCCGCAATATCACCAAATATTACGGTGAGGACATTCATGCCCTGGATTCGATCAATCTCGGTTTTCCAACCGGGCAGATGACAACATTGCTTGGGCCAAGCGGGTGCGGAAAAACCACCTTGCTGAAAATCATTGCCGGTCTTCTTGAGCCCACCGAAGGTGAGGTTCTTATAAATGGCAAACCGGTATTTGGCCCTGGACCAGAGCGGGCATTTGTCTTCCAGGATTTCGCGCTTTTGCCCTGGGCTACTGTAATCGAGAATGTCGGTTTCGGGCTGGAACTGACCAACAAGTTCTCCAAAGCTGAACGGGAAGAAAAAGCCAAACACTATATCAACGAGGTTGGCCTCGGTGGTTTTGAATACAAATATCCGCATGAATTGTCAGGTGGCATGCGCCAGCGTGTGGGCCTGGCGAGAGCACTTGTGGTCAATGCCGAAGTGCTTTTGATGGATGAACCATTTTCAGCTGTCGATGAACAGACCAGACGGAAATTCCAGGAGGATCTGCTTTACCTTCTCGCCAACGAAAAAAAATCCGTTATTTTCGTAACCCACTCGATTGAAGAAGCAGTCTATGTTTCGGACCAGATTGTTCTCCTGTCACCCAGACCCGGGCGCATTCATTCAACAATCCGCCCGCAAATAAGCCGGGATTCCACGCCGGACGAAATTCGCCGTGACAAAAGATATCTCGATACAGTCGAGGAAATCTGGACCAATCTGCGCAAATATTTGGACTAAGATAGATGACGATATATGGCTACAACATACCTCCCGTCTTCTCCCTGCTGATCTGGATTGGTCTCTGGGAAGTTGCCGGTCAGCTTGACCTGGCATTTATCCTCCCGCCATTCTCAGCGGTTGTCGTTGAGCTTTTTGAACTGGTCCAACGGCCTGATTTCCAGACCGCCGCATACCAGACATTTCAGTCCTTTGTCATTGGTATGACCATTGCGATTACTGCTGGAGTGGCACTCGGTTTCTTGATGGGAAGCAACAGGATTGCAAATTCAGTACTTGGCATGTGGGTAAACATCATGGCCAGCGCACCGCTCTCTTCGCTGGTTCCGGTCCTCATGCTGTTATTTGGCCTGGGTCAGCTCACGATCATTGTGACTGTAATCCTGTTCTCGACCTGGATAATCGCACTCGATACCTATGCCGGCGTTCATCACATATCGCCGTCTCTTCGGGAGATGGGAAGATCTTTTGGCGCCAGCCGTTTCCAACTCCTGACGAGAGTTCTGTTCTGGGCTGCCCTGCCTGAGATTTTGGCTGGAATTCGCATGGGGCTGATCCGGGCCGTTAAAGGCATCGTGATCGGACAATTGCTTGTCTCGGTTGTCGCGCTTGGAAGATTATTCAGGACATTTTCAGACAACTTCCAGTTTGAGGAATTCTGGGCGCTTACAATCGCGCTGTTCATATTCGCCCTGCTGTTTTCATCCGCCATTGGCTGGTTGGAACACAAGGTTGAATACTACGCTGCCACCCGTAACTGACAGTTTTGGAAGGCGATCAATGGCAAGCGCCAGTCCCACTTACTCTGCTCAGGAAGTGGCCCGTCTTCTCGGACAGGCTTTCGAAACCCTTGGTGTCCCGCAAGATGATGCCCAAACCGTTGCAGAACTCATGGTTCAGGCAGACCTTCTTGGCTATGACACCCACGGATCATTCCGGCTGCGCCAATATGTGAACAGATTACGCGGCGGTGGAAATAACCCCGAAGCCAAAATAACCGTGGCAGTCGATAATCCATCAACTGCCATTGTCGATGGGGACAATGGTCTGGGCCATTTGGCAATGCGAGCGGCCACGAAACTGGCAATAGACAAGGCGGGAGCGCAGGGCATTGGCTGGGTAGGCGTGCGAAATGGAAATCATGCTGGCCCGGCCTCGCTCTACGTCAACATGATTGCCGAGCAAAACATGATCGGGATTGTAGGCGCGGTCGGCAGCGCAAACCACGTCGCACCATTCGGAGGAATGGACTTGCTACTGGGTACAAATCCACTGGCCATGGCGATCCCTGCGGGAAAGTACCCGTCCTTCGTACTGGATATGGCTACTACCAATGCTGCGGCTGGAAAAATCAAGGTGCTGGCGCAGCGCGGTGAACCCATGCCGGAAGGCTGGATGGTGGACCGGGAAGGCAAACCGCTGACCGATCCCAACAAACAAAGTGAAGGCCTGCTCCTGCCGATCGGCGGCCCCAAGGGATATGGCCTCGCCATGGCAATTGGCCTGATTGCAGGAACGCTCAACGGCGCTGCCTTTGGTGAGGATGTGGTCAACTTTACCAAGGAAACGGCTACCGCCACGAATACCGGCCAATTCGTGGCTGCAATTTCCATTGCTTCCTTTGGTGATGTTGACAAATTCAAGGCCAATGTTGACGCAATATTTGAATCAATGCGTAATTCCACGCCGCTGCCCGATCATGAGCCAATTCGTATTCCGGGGCAGGATCGTCCTGCAATTCTGGCCGGACGCCAAAAAGACGGTATCCCGCTTCATCCAAATCTTGTAACTGCACTCAACGAAATCGCTGAAGAACTGAATATTCAAGGCCTCGAACCCGCTTGAATTAGTCCGGCATTGCGCCAGTTTCGAAATACCAACTCTTGCCGAAAGCTCTAGACAGATGACGTATATTTTCCCGCCCCACGCTCCAACCACACTTCCGATAAACGGAACTGACGAATTATTTCCCGTTCGCCGTGTCTACTGCATTGGTAGAAACTATGCGGCGCATGCCGTTGAGATGGGCCATGATCCTGATCGCGAGCCACCCTTCTTCTTCCAGAAGAACTCAAACAATCTCGATACATCGGGTGAATTCCCCTACCCTACCAATACCAGTGACGTTCACCACGAAATCGAAATGGCGGTGGCGCTGAAATCAGGCGGCATAAACATCCCCATCGACCAGGCACTCGATCATGTCTTTGGCTACGGTGTTTCACTCGACATGACCCGCCGCGACCTTCAGGGGCAAGCCAAGAAAATGGGACGACCATGGGAAATTGGCAAAGCCTTTGAAAGATCGGCACCCATTGGCCCGATCCATCCGGTTTCAGAAGTTGGCCATCCCGATCAGGGTCATGTCGAATTCAAGGTCAATGGCGAAACACGTCAGGAAGGTGACTTGAACCAGATGATCTGGAAAGTGCCCGAGATGATCTCCTATCTTTCCGATTATTTCGAACTTGCTGCAGGCGACGTCATCCTGTCCGGAACACCTGCCGGGGTAGGCCCGGTCGAGAAGGGCGACAATCTGGAGGCATCTGTCGAAGGTGTTGATGTCCTGAAAGTGAAAGTTGTCTGAATGCAGCTGGTTCAATAAGGCGCTTCGACCCCGGACATCGAAACATAGACCGAGCGCACCTCACTATAGTGATTGATCGCTTCCTTGGAGTTTTCGCGGCCAACGCCGGATGCCTTGATGCCACCAAAGGGTGCTTCGACCGGGGCAAGGTTATAAGTATTGATGTAGCCGGTCCCGGCTTCAAGCTGACCAATCACCCGATGAGCCCGGGTCAGGTCATTGGTGAACACACCGGCCGCAAGGCCAAACTCAGTATCATTTGCCCGTAAAATAGGTTCATCTTCAGTTTCGAAATCCAGCACCGCCATCACCGGCCCAAATATTTCTTCGCGGGCAATAGTCATGTCGTCTTTCACACCAGCAAAAACCGTCGGCTGGATGAAATACCCAGGCATATCCACCCGCGAACCACCGGTAACCAGGCGAGCGCCCTCGGCCGTTCCCTTTTCGATATAGCCCATGACAATTTCACATTGACGCTCAGACACCATCGGCCCGAAATTTGTTGCTTCATCCAGCGGATCACCCATGACGACAGTCTCCAACCGCTTGGTCAGACGATCCAGAAATGCGTCCTTTATCGAAGATTGAACAAAGACCCGCGTGCCATTGGAGCACACCTGACCTGAACTATAGAAATTGCCAAGGATCGCGCCGCTAACCGCATCTTCAATATTAGCGTCATCGAAAATGATCATCGGTGATTTGCCGCCAAGCTCCATCGTTACATGTTTCATCTGTGCAGCAGCGGCGGCATAGACTTTCCTGCCAGTGGGGACGGAACCGGTCAAGGATACCTTGGCAACGCACGGATCTGAAACCAGCGCAGCGCCAACTTCCCCGGCTCCCTGAATGACGTTGTAGACACCACCAGGCGCACCAGCTTCCGAGAGGATTTCTGCGACTTTCAAGGCACATAAGGGCGTCGTTTCCGAGGGCTTGAACACCATCGTGTTTCCGCAGGCCAGCGCCGGCGCGCCTTTCCAGCAGGCAATCTGCGTCGGATAATTCCAGGCACCTATCCCGACAACGACGCCAAGCGGATGCCGACTGGTATAAACAAAATCACCGTTACCGAGCGGAATATGCTCACCGGTCAAGCTCCCTGCCAGTCCACCAAAATACTCAAGCGCATCCGCTGCAGACATCGCGTCCGCCACCAGCGTTTCCTGCAATGGTTTGCCGGTGTCGACAGTCTCCAACTGCGAGAGTGCGAAATTACGATCGCGAATGATATCGGCAGCGCGGCGCAAAATTCGGCCTCGCTCTGTTCCGGTCATTGCGGCCCAGTCATTCTGGGCGGCCTTGGCGGCTGCAATCGCCTTCTCAACGATTGCTGGAGTAGCATAATGCAGGCTCGCGACCTCTTCGCCCGTCGCCGGATAGATTACCTGCAGGCGTTCACCTGCTTCATCCTCGATTGGTTTCCCATTGATGAAGTGGCTCGCAACAGGCTGGGCATCGATTTTCATCTGATCGAACTCCGATTGTCAGAAAGGTCTGTGATCGCCGCATATCAATCAATTTGCTCGATCATCTTGGGTA
>JBPCWJ010000269.1:0-11023 GCA_051009635.1 Rhizobiaceae bacterium | reverse complement strand
GCAAATAATCTGCCATTCGGCAAGGATCATTCCATTTTCGTGCCGATGACCGGTGCGCCTTACTTGCGGGACCTGGAAGACCAGCGCCGAGGCCCGACGCTGAAAGATCTGACCAATTTCCACAAGCTCAGCCATATGAGCCCGGCGCTGCATTCTTCAGCCCATCACATCGTCGAACCAATGGATCACGTCGTTGCGCATCGCCATCTTCGCATCACCTATTCGTCGATGAAATATTCCGACAAGACCTTCATGGGCATGACGACCAGCCCGAAAAATGCCGAGGATGTCATGGATATGTGCGCCATCCTGTTTGGCGAAGATTTCATGGAGACCCATCCCGTCGTCACCGGCAATTGCAATGGCAACTCGCCGCTCGTTTGGGACGAGACCATGTTGGGCGCCATGCGCGCCTTCTGTAAACGCAATCAGCCGGTTCTGTGCTCGCCATTCGTTCTGGGCGGCGCCAATACGCCGGCCTCAACCGCGCCCGCTGTCGCGCAATTGAATGCCGAGGCCTTGTCCGCGCTCGCCTACACACAGGTGGTGCGCAAGGGATGCCCGGCGATCTACGGACACTATCTTTCTACCGTTTCGATGAAATCCGGTGCTCCCATGGCCGGAACGCCGGAAATCAGCCTGATGAATTTCATGATCGGCCAGATGGCGCGCTACTACGACGTACCCTGGCGCACGTCCAACACGTTGGGAGGAGCCAAGACGTTTGATGCCCAGGCCGGATATGAAAGCGCCTCGACCATGATGGCAGCCATAATGTCCGGAGCCAACTATATCTGGCATTCGGCGGGATGGAATGAAGCGGGTATGCACTGTTCCATGGCAAAGTTCGTCGTCGATGCCGAGCAATGCGAAATGGCCTATCGCATGGCCGAGGGCATTCGCTGGGATGATTTTGACGAAGCGCTCGAAGCCGTACGCGATATCGGCCCGGGAGGCCATTATCTTGGCCATCCGCATACACAGACCAATTTCCAGCGCGCCTTCTTCATGCCGAAACTGCTCAACAATGATTCCATCGAACAATGGGTCGCAGATGGTAGCCAGGAAATCACCGAACGCGCCTTGAAGGAGGCGAAGGCACTGCTCGAAGCCTATGAAGAGCCAAAACTGGATGAGGGTGTCAACGAGGCACTACTCGACTATATCGCCCAGCGCGAGCGCGAGATTCCGGCTGTCGACGCGCTCAATAACGAACACTGAAGAAATGAACGCGATCTCGGTCACGCGCATGCCGGTCGATCCCGGTATCTCCGGATGGGATGCAATCCTGCCCGAGCCACAACGCTATTCCGCGCTCGAGGAAAATCGGAATTGTGACTGGCTGGTGATTGGTGGTGGGTTTGCGGGCCTGGCCGCAGCAAGGCGCCTGCAACAACTACACCCCAGGGACAAGATCACCCTGCTGGAAGCACGTCATATCGCCGAAGGCCCTGCAGGGCGTAATTCCGGCTTCATGATCGACCTGCCGCATGATCTGACCTCGGATGAGTATACCGGAGCGCTGGACAAGGATCGCAAGCAGATCGAAATGAACCGTGCGGCTATCGACTTTGCCGGAGAAGCGGCAGCCGAGTTTGAGTTTCCTGAGGAGGCTTTTGTGCGCAGCGGAAAAATCAATGCTGCGGCCTCCCGGAAAGGCATCCAGCATAATCAGCATTATGCAGAGCACCTAAACCGACTAGGGGAAGCTCATGACATGCTCGACGCCAAACAGATGCAGGCGATTTGCGGTTCTGACTACTACCTTGGCGGTCTGTACACGCCGGGTGCGGCAATGCTGCAGCCAGCCTTATTCATTCGTTCAATTGCTGCCGGGATCGCCTCCAAGGGCGTTTCAATCCATGAAAACTCTCCGGTTTCCGATCTGCAGAAGCTGGATGGTGACTGGATTGCCAAGACGCCGTTGGGCTCAATTCGCGCGCCCAAGGTGATCACGGCAGTCAATGGCCATATTGAAAGCTTCGGCTTCTTCAAGCGCCGCCTGATGCATATCTATCTCTACGCTTCGATGACCGAAGCCCTTCATAAGGACGAGGAGCAAAAACTGGGCGGTGAAGCGACTTGGGGATTCACCCCTTCTGATCCACTCGGCACCACGGTTCGCAAGATATCCGGCATTGGCGGCTCGCGCATTGTCGTGCGCAATTCCTTCACCTGGAGCCCAAGCCGTAGCGTCGACGACAACCGCGCGCAGAAGTTCGCGCGTTCCCACGACCGCTCCTTCCATACGCGTTTTTCGATGCTGGATGGCGTCAAGATGCAATATCGCTGGGGCGGGTTGTTATGCCTGAGCTGGAATGGTGAGGCTGCCTTTGGGGAGATCGACAACAATCTCTATTCCGCCTGCTGCCAAAACGGTCTTGGCACTGCCAGAGGCACACTATCCGGCATGCTGGCAGCGGAATTGGCGAGCGGCATTAAGTCGAAGCACTTGGACGAATATCTGAACCAGTCAGACCCCTCGCGCCTGCCACCCGAACCCTTCGCTTCGATTGGCGCCAATGCCTATCTGCATTGGGGGCAGTTTAAGGCCGGGAAGGACTTTTAGGCCGCACTGCTAAAGGCTCCAATCCACTTCCGGCCCAATCGGAACGATGCCAAGCGGATTGCGCTTCTCGCTCGCGCTGAAATAGCCACGCTTGTAGATATCGAAATGGACGGTATCGGCAACACCATCCATCCAGTAGATCCTGCGAGCATAGTGCCAGAGATGCGGATAGTCGGAAATCTTGCGCAGATTGCACCGAAACGCGTAGTGATAGGCCACATCAAACCGCACCAGAGTTGGAAACAGACGCAAATCGGCCTCGGTGAATTTGTCCCCGCACAAATAGTCATTTTCGGAAAGTTGATCCTCGATACTGTCCAGGGTTTCGAAGACCTGCCGGGCAGCCTTTTCATAGGCCTCCTGGGTTGAAGCAAATCCTGCGCGATAAACGCCATTATTCACCGTGTCGTAGATCAGCGCATTCCACTCATCGATCCCGGTAGCGAGTTCATCAGGATAGAGATCGACACCGTCCGGCGCAGATTCCGCGAAGGCAGTATTCAGCATCCGCACGATATCAGCTGATTCATTTGAGACCATGCGTTTGTCGTGCTTGTCCCAGAGTACGGGGACTGTCAGCCGTCCGGTATAGCCGCGGGCATCGCGCGCATAGACCTCATGCAGTGCCGATACGCCCATCAGGGAATCGCTGAACTCGCCTTCCTGATCATAGATCCAGCCCTGGTCATTGCGCCTTGGCTTGGCTACCGAAATCGAAATCTGGTCATGCAGTTTCTTGAAGTTGCGGGCCAGCAAAGCACGATGTGCCCACGGACAATTCCAGGCAACATAGAGATGATAGCGATCCGGTTCAGCCTTGAAGCCTTCCGCACCGGTCGGCCCGGCTTCACCCTTGGCAGTAACCCAGTTCCGGACTGTGCTCTTGGCGCGCTCCCATTCGCCGGACGGCAGCGTCTGTGTCACATCATCGCCAGAATGGTACACGCCGTCGACCATATAGCCCATGCTTTACTCCTAATTTCGTTCACAAATCCTATCTAACAACAAAGCGTGTTTTGGCAATGCCGTGAGTCGGTTACAGTTTGTTTCCAAACGGGAAACTTAACCAACCTTGCATTGCTGGATGGTCTGGATCAGATTGAGCTATGTCCATCAACCGCCGAACACTACTGGCTGCTGGAATGGCTTTTTGTTCCGCAGGCTTGAGAACAGGAACCGCAATGGCGCGAGACAAGTCCAGCCTGTATGTTCCGCCGGAGGAAGCGCGCCATCAGCTGACCTTCATGCAATGGCCGGTAAGCAGGCGTGTCCATCCGGATGCAGAATTTCTGCTTCTGCTGCAGCAAACCATTGCCGATATCGCCAATACCATTGCCGAATTTGAACCGGTGATTCTGCTCGCTGGCAAGTCCTACCACGCGGGGGCCAGAGGCTTGCTATCCTCAAAGGTCGAGCTATGGAACATTGAAACCGAAGACCTCTGGTGCCGGGATTCAGGACCATTGTTTGCCAAGCAGCCGGATGGCAGCCTCGTTGTCAGCCATATCCAGTTCAATGGCTGGGGCGGCAAGCAGATCCATGCCAACGACGGGCAAATCGCCGCAAAACTAGCTGAGCGGCTTAATCTGCCACTTGTCGGTAGCGGCGCCGTTGGCGAGGCTGGCGGCGTTGAACATGACGGCCATAGGTTGCTGATGGCCCATGAAAGCTCTTGGGTGAATGATAACCGCAACAAGGGACTTTCCCGCGATGAAATCGAGACCCGCCTGCTGGATGCCTATGGTGCGGACAAAATGATCTGGGCACCTGGTCTTTGGGACGAAGACATAACCGACTACCACATCGACAGCCTGGCAAGATTTACCGGTCCGGGACGGGTCCTGATCAATCTTCCTGTTGATCCGGACGAGGCTGATCCATTTCATATGGCAGCATTGGAGACCCACGACATCCTCGCAGATGCCGGTCTTGATGTGACGATTATTCCGGAGCCGGTTCGCAGACGCGTGAAGTCGCTGGATTTTGTTGCCTCCTACGCAAACTACTATGTCTGTAATGGCGCAGTAATCGCCGCCCAATTCGGTGACCAGGAGACCGATGAAATCGCCCGCTCGGAGCTGGCCAGGCATTATCCGGACCGTGAGATCATCACATTAAATGTTGATGCGCTTGGAGAGGTCGGCGGTGGTATCCACTGCGCCACCCAGCAAATGCCTGAATGAATGACCATTCCGGAAATTAAAAAGACGAAAGCGATTCCAGAAAGGCAACGAGATCAGCGATCTCCTGTTCGGATAAATTCAGCGGCCTCAGGATGTTTTCACCATCTGCATGCAGCCGCTCTTCGTCGATTTCGGAGTAATGACGCACAACATCTTCCAGCGTCGTGAGTGACCCGTCATGCATGTAGGGCGCGGTCTGGGTCAGTTCCCGCAGTGGCGGGATCTTGAACTCGCCAAAAGTCTTGGGATGCAGGGCAACCTGCCGGGTCGCCCAATCACTTGCCTGTTCGGGATTGTCGTTGAATTTTCCCGACAGGTTGAACGGTGACGCGCGTAATTTTTCGATGCCACCATGCCGACCGGTATCGACCTCGCCGGGCCGAATAAAATAGCGCATACCGGCATCGGCAAACTCGCCATTGGTAAACATCGGTCCCGAGTGGCAAAGGCTGCAATTTCCCTTCCCGAAGAAGATATCTGCACCGCGCTGAGCACCTTGCGGATAAGTTCCTGCTGCTTCCATGTCGCCGTTCGCGAGTGCATCGCGGAAATCATCAAATGGCGTCCGCCACGAAACAATAGTCTCCTGGAAAGCGGCAATTGCCTTTGCCGCATTGACCATCACGGCCTGTGGATCGGAAACATCCGGCGGCTTGCCATAGACCTGTTCATACATCCGGGAATATTCTGCGTCCTGCGCCAGTGCAGATGCAATTGCTTCAGGGCTTGTGCCCATCTCCCGCTCGTCAAGCATGGGGCCGATGCTATGGGCCCAAAGGCTATCTGTGCGGCCATCAAGGCCATACCAGCGATTGTTCCTGACGTTGTAAAGCGATTGGCTGTTACGATCCAATTGGGAGATGCCCTTGGAAGTCTCCCGTCCATCGCTCCAGCCTTTTTCCGGCAGATGACAGGTAACGCAGGCAACATCCCGATCACGCGAGAGGCTCGGATCCAGAAACAGCTTTCGGCCAAATTCCACGGCAAGCGCCGAACCTGAAACACGATTGCTGGGATCTTCTTCAAATACCGGTGGCCATGGACCATGCCGCTTGATGGCTTTGATCTTGTCTTCAGAAAGAGTGACCTGAGCAGCCGATTGCGTCGGTAACTCCAACCCAAGCCACACCAGGATACCAGCGAAAACGAAACGTAACGATTTTCGCCAGGTAACCCTCATTCGATATCAATATCCCGGTAAAAGCGGTGTGTCCTTCCATCGGCGTTGAACGAAACCTCAAACCGCCACTGGCCTGGCATATGCAGGAAGAGACCGCTGGCGGTGTATTGGTTCTTGCCCTGTTCTGAAATTTCCGGAACATAATTCATGCCGTGACCATGCGCAGGCATGGTGGCATCAAGCTTGAAACGTTCGACCGCAACATCTTCGTTTGAACAGATCGCGACATTGACTGATAGAGGGCCGCCGGTGGAAATCTTTTCTTCTCCCGAATCCATTGAAACTTCATAGCTTGTTTCGGTTTCCGCAGTCATGGCGAGACCGCTTCCGCACATCGCCAAAGCCGAAGTTGAGCTTGCAAACAGTAAAGCTGGAACAGTAAACGTGATAATCATTCCGGTATTCAAGAGCGTCCCCCCGCTTCTATTTTCGCTAGCATCTCTTCTGCATTTTTATAGGCAATGCGCTCGGCCAGGTCTTCGGGCAGGCTGGAAAGCCATTCACGGCTGAATTTTGCATGCGGCCCCACATAGTACCATCGTTCCGGCGCAAACGTATCGGTACCCACCATCACCCGGTCCGGAAACGCTTCGAAGACCTCCCGCCACTCAGGGCTTACCTCACCACCGCTCGCCTGATCCGTTCTAAATGCCAGATCGGCCCAAAGATTATCATGCTTGGCCAGCATTGCCTTGACCTCTTCAGGCCGGTCAAACCCGGAATGGGCCCAAAGCACATAGGCGTTCGGATTGCTCTTGAATATCCGGTCTATGGCATCTGCATCGGAATGGGCGTGCAACAGCAGTTTGCGCTCCTTAGCCTGGGCGATGATATGTTGCAGAACTTCCGTCTCAATATCGTCGCCATAGGCATGGAATTCGCCAATTGCCCTGTACTCGTTTTTCGCAAGATTTTTATCAAGATAATCAATGACCGTCGGATCGTGCATCCAGGTACCAATCTCACCGCGGCGTCGATAAGGCCGCAGGCTGGGGACAATCAGATCAGGTGCCGCCTCAAGCAGCAATTGCGTACCATTGTCATCAGAGCTTGAAACCAGCGCCTTTTTCACGCCAGCATCCCGCAGCGCCTTAATCGCCTGATCGACTGGCAGAAATTCCACCGCATCATGGCTGTAGTGGATATGTGCGTCGAAGATCGGCAGTTTTTCAGCCACTGCGGAAACGGCGGTAAACGAAAGGATCAACAAGGATGCAAGGGTTCGCATAATACTCTCTCAGACAAGTTGTGGCCAAAGGCTCTATTGGGATTGCGCCCAACTGCTTTCAAACCAGTAAACCAAGAATAAGGCGCGTGACTAACGGGTTCAAGAATTGTCTGTTCACGTTTAACCGCCAACAAATAGTCCGATGATAAACGCGTTCGCGAGATCAACGAAGAACGCAGAAACCAGCGGCAGGACGATGAATGCCAAAGGAGCCTGCCCATATCTTTTTGTAACCGACGACATGTTCGCAAGGGCAGTTGGTGTTGCGCCTAGAGTAAACCCGGCAAAACCGGCGCTGAGTACGGCAGCATTGTAGTCGGAGCCTACCACTCGGAAGAAGACAAACAGGATAAACAGCACGGCCACTGCGACCTGGATTATCATCACCGTAACCAGCATCAGCCCCAATCCCGAGAGCGTCCATAGCTGCATGCTCATCAGGGAAATCGCCAAAAAAATGGACAGGCTGTATTCGGAAACCACCGCCATGGCCCTCGTTCTCGCTGGCCAGGTTATCTTTGGGAAAAAATAGGGAATTGTGTTGGACATGATGATACCGACGATCAGACATGGAACAAAAAGCGGCAGTTTTAGTCCCAATGCAGCAATGGCCTCATTAGCAATAAATCCAAAAATGACCGCAATATTTGCTGCCAGCAATGTCCGCATCAGGCTTACATGATCAATATCGTCATTTTCATCGCTCTGATGTGGGAGCCCGACAACCGGGTTTTCTTCGGGACCAGCCGACAGTGAGTTTTTCTCGATCAGATATTTCGCAATCGGCCCGCCTGCCAAGGCAGCACAAACAAGGCCCAAGGTCGCTGTTGCAATGCCGATCTCTTCTGAAGCCGCGAATCCGGTCAACTCCTTGATCGTAGGGCCCCAGGCAATTGCTGTTCCATGTCCGCCAATGAGAGATGCCGAGCCGAGCAGGACGGCCGTTGCGTCTGGCAAATCAAAAAGTTGCGCACCCAGTAAACCGACCAGGTTTTGCAACACGATGAACAACACGGTCATGACCAGTAGCAGTCCGAGCAGCTTGCCCCCCGCCACCAGATCCGAAAGACGGGCATTCAAGCCAATGGTTGCAAAGAAGATCACCAATAGTGTATCGCGTGCGCCGAGTTCATAGGTGATTTCCAAATCAAACCAGGCATACAGCGCCCAGGCAGCCAGCGCTGCGGCCAGTCCTCCTGACACCGGTTCGGGAATGCTGTAGTCCCGCAAAAAGGCAATACGGCGCGTGAGAAAGGCGCCGGCAAAGAACACGATCATGCCTATTGTGATCGTCAGAAAATCGGGAATTTCAATCATGAATTAGTGACTCGGTTTTGCTGTGAAATTCCGTATGCAGCTACAACTGCATTGTCACATAGCCAACTCTAGGCTGACGAGTCGGTTGCAACATTACTTGCAAACTCCTCAAAAAACTTGCCAGCCAGTTTCTTGGCCGTCGAATCTATCAGCCTGCTACCCAACATGGCGATTTTACCACCAACATCGGCCTTGGCAGCATAGCGCAGGATGGTTTCGTCGCCATCCGGCTCCAATTCGACATCTGCCCCGCCCTTGGCAAATCCGGCAACGCCACCATTGCCTTCACCAGAGAGCGAAAACTTGTCTGGCGCACCGGTTGGATCGAGCTTTACATTGCCGTTGAAATTGGCCTTGATCGGGCCGATTTTCAGCGTCACCTTTGCTTCAAGGTCCGTATCGGAATGTTTGACCAATTCCTGACATCCAGGAATGGAAGCTTTCAGGATTTCCGGATCATTCAAGGCGGCATATACGGCATCGCGCGGTGCGGTAATGCGGATTTCGTCTTTAAGTTCCATCGTCTTTCCTCATGACCTGTGTTGCTTAATGCAGTCTAGGGTCCTGACCCTATTCATTGTAAATTGGATCACGCAATCCCCGTCGTCTCACAGTTACAATTTCTGCAAGGATCGAAAGCGCAATTTCTTCAGGTGTGATTGCGCCAATATCAAGACCGGCTGGTGCCTTGAGGCGAGCCAATTGATTGTCACCATATCCTTCTTGATCCAGCTTTTGTCGCAGAGAGCTGGCCTTCGCGCGCGAACCAACAAAGGCTACATGATCTGCGCCTGAATCGAGCGCAGCACGCAATGCATCCAGGTCGCCGCGCCCCTGTGTCGAGACAATGATAAATCGCCGGGATTTACCCTGGTCGGGTAGATTATACCCGTCAATCAGATCGTCAGCCTGATGGAAATTGTCCAACTCATTGCCTGGTGCACAGGCTACAGTCCGAAATCCGAATTTTGGTCCGACTTCCGCCAATGCTACCGCCACCGGGCTGGAACCGAGGATGAAGAGTTCCGGCAAGGGAAACACGGGCTCCACGAATATATCCATGGTCCCCTTGCTGGGGCACATATTGCGTGCAAATTGTACTCCGTCCTGCTCATCTCCGGATGTAACACCCAATTCTTCGAGCAGATCCTCCGGCTGTACGGAAATCAATCGCGACTGGCCGTCATCAAGTGCGTCTCTTGCAGCCTTGAGTACGGCTCCACGCGCGCAGCCACCTCCAATCCAGCCTTCCACCACCGTACCATCTGGCCGGATGATAGCCTTCGCGCCCGCTTTGGCCGCTGTCACAGACACGGTACGCACAACCGTTGCCAAGGCAAAGGATTCCCCTGCCTGTTTCATGGCATGGGCACGGTCCAGAACATTGGCGGATTGAATCATGGTTGTTGCTCAGATTTTAGCCAGTTCGGGCTCGAGAGCCGCCAGGCTTTCCAGCGTATTGGCTGCCGCGAAATGATCAATATGAGGCATTGCCGCCGCCATACCGCGGGCGACGGTTTCGTAATCCTTCCAGCCTTTCAGGGGATTGAGCCAGATGATCCGGCATCCGCGCCGCTTCAATCGGGCAAGTGCCTTGGCAATGATTTCTGGCGGATCAGTGTCATAGCCATCGGATAGGATCATCACTACAGTCCTGCTGTTGACGGACTGACCGGCATATTGCTCAACGAAAGTCTTCAGATTTGTTCCGATACGCGTTCCTCCGCCAAATCCTTCCGCCATCAGGGACATGCGGCCCACGGCACGCATGGTGTCGTGATCGCGCAGCGCATCCGAGATGCAAACCAGCCGCGTATGGAACAGATATGCACTTGCATGGGCGTCTGCGCTGATCAGACCTTTAAGAAATGCCAGGAAGACCCTTGCATAGACCGTCATCGAACCCGACACATCCAATAGCGCAACGAGCCTGACCGGCCGGTCGGGACGGCGCTTGTAGAGAAGCTCTATCGGTTCGCCGCCATGAGAAACCGAATGGCGCGCTATTCGTCTCAGATCGAGTTTTTCTCCGCGATTGGCAGCCTTGCGTCTTCGCGAGCGTTTGTCCCGCATTGCCCTTGCAAGTCTGGCCGCAACTGCTTCCGCACTTTTCAGATCTTCCGGCGTCATCAAGGTACGCAAATCAGTCTTGCGAAGATTGACAATCCGTGATCCGGCAAGTTTCCCTTCTCCGGACATTTCTGCTTCGCCGTCTTCATTGTCCTCGGGAGTATCTGCCTTGCCGCTTCCGTCCGAGACACCCTCTTGTGCTGCCAGATGAGAGGTGTGCAAAGGTTGCGGGCGAAGTTTTTCCTCAAGCGATTGATAACGTTGACGAACCAGCCCCTTGTTTAGCCAGTAGGCGTCAAACAACTCATCAAACCGGCTGCGCTGATCAAAATCGGAAGCGCAAACCGCCTTGAGCGCCATGCGGACTTCCTTTGTATCAACTGCGTTCACCTGCCCCAGCGCTTCCAGCGCCAGGCCTGTCTCCGGAGGGCCGGCAACCACGCCATTCCGACGTAAATGGGCAATAAATCCGGACA
>JBPCWJ010000268.1:0-5467 GCA_051009635.1 Rhizobiaceae bacterium | reverse complement strand
GAAGAATGCACCCCGGTCTTCCTGCGGGATAAAGCCGGTTGGCAGCCCGGCGGCTACATATCCGGTTACAACTGCCACTCCGGCAAATCCGATCATGGAAAAACTGGTAATCCGGATCAGCCGGGTGACAATGGCCAAATATCCCGAGCGGCTCTTGTCGATGGCCTTTTCGAACCATGCAAGCGGGCCTCGGGTGGCTGCTTCGGGTTTTTTCAGGATTGTGGCGCAAAGCGCCGGGCTGAGCGTCAGGGCGACAAGCGAAGATATCGAAACGGCAAACGAGATGGTGGCGGCAAACTGGACGAATAGCCTGCCTGTAAGTCCGGGTGTAAATGCGGTCGGTATGAAGACCGCCAACAACACCAGCGTTGTCGCAACAATCGGCCCCGAAACCTCGTTCATCGTTCGGCGCGTTGCTTCCTTGGCGTCATACCCTTCTGAAAGATACCGCTGGACGTTCTCCACCACCACGATCGCATCATCAACCACTACGCCAATGGCAAGGATCAGGCCGAACAGGCTGATCGTGTTGATGGTAAATCCAAGTGCCAGCAAGGCGGCAAAGGTGCCGATAAGCGAGACAGGGATGGCGATTGCAGGAACAATGGTCGATCGCCAATCCTGCAGGAACAGGAAAACAACAATGACAACAAGCACCAGAGCCTGGAACAAGGTGACAACAACTCCTTGAATGGAGGTCTCGACATAAAGGGTCGTGTCATAGGCAACAGAATATTCCAGGTCATCCGGAAAGCGCCCGGACAAACGTTCCAGTTCCGCGCGAATTCCGGCTGCTACCTCCAGCGCGTTTGCATCGGGCAATTGGTAGACTGCCAGGTTCGCGGACGCCGCTCCATCCAATCGTCCATACCAGCCATAATTTTCTGCACCCAGTTCAAGCCGGGCCACATCACGCAATCTGACGATTGCTCCATCCTGGCCGGTCCGTACAATGATGTTTTCGAATTCCTCGACCTCTGTCAGCCGTCCTTTCGCCTGAAGCGAATATTGGAACTGCTGACCGGGAGGAGCCGGTTCGGCACCCACCGTGCCGGGCGAGGCCTGAATATTCTGATCACGGATTGAATTGATGACTTCTGTAGCCGTAAGGCCCAGGCTTGTCAGTCGGTCCGGTTGCAGCCAGATCCGCATTCCGTAATCACGTGCGCCCAGGATCGAGACTTGCGCGACACCCGGAACTCGGGCCAGCGTATCCTTGATGTTGATGGATGCATAATTGCTGAGGAAGATGTCATCATAGGTATCTTCCGGCGAATAGACGGCGACTACCATCAGCATGGAGGTGGACTGTTTCTTGGTCGTCACGCCCTGCCGGTTGACTTCTTCGGGTAGCCGGGACGCAGTAATCGCCACCCGGTTCTGGACATTGACCTGTGCCTGATCGCCGTCGACCCCTATCTCGAACGTTACCGTAAGTGTGTAGCTGCCATCATTTGAACTTTTCGAAGACATGTAGGTCATGCCTTCGACGCCATTGACCTCGGCTTCGATAACCGCCGCCACGGTTTCCTCAACCACCTTGGCATTGGCGCCTGGATAGTTGGCCGTCACCTGAACCTGGGGTGGGCTTAATTCGGGAAATTCGGCGACAGGCAGGGAAACCAGCGCAAGTACGCCGACCAGAACCACGACAATTGCAATGACAAATGCAAATTTGGGCCGGTCAATAAAAAAACCGCTCAGCATCTCCGGCTCACTCGCTTTGAACTGCGGGGGCCGCCGCAACGGTCATGCCCGGCCTCACTTTCTGGATTCCGTCAACGATAATGGTATCTCCCGGTTCCAGCCCGGATGTGACAACAATTTCTCCGGCATTGCGGTCGCCCGTTTCAATTGGCCGGGTCTCAACCTTGGATTCGCCATCTACAACCAGAACAAAAGAACCGGATTGATTGAGCTGGACCGCTGAAATGGGGATCAGGATTTGCTCCACAGGTGTTTCGCTTGAGAGGATTACAGTCACAAAAAGCCCGGGGAGCAATGTTCCTTCAGGGTTTGGAAATTTCATGAATACCCGGATGGTTCCGGTTGTATTGTCAACTTCGTTATCGACAAACAATAACTCGCCGGGATGGGGGTAAAGCTCGCCATTGGCAAAACGAATGCGGGGAACGAAATTCGTTTCACCGCCTTCAGCCTGGTTTTGCTGGACGGTCAGATAGGTTTTTTCAGAAACAGAAAATACCACTCGTAATGGATCTAGTGCAACAACCGTTGCCAATACACCGCTGTCGGGACCAATCAGATTACCTACATCAAATTGCCCCTTACCAATCCGGCCCGCGATTGGTGACTGAATGTCGGTATATCCAACGTCAAGTTCGGCATTCTTTATGTTCGCCTGCGCTGCGGCAATATCGGCCTGGGCGGTAGCCTCTGCGGCCACTGCATCATCATAGGTTGCCTTACTGACTGTACCATCCTTGACAAGGGTGGAGGTTCGCTCCAATTGCTGCTGCCACTTGAGCAATTCGGCTTCCGCTTTAGCAAGGCCTGCCTTGGCGGAACTTAGCGCAACCTCATATTCAGCCGGATCAATCTTGAATAATTGCTCGTCCTTTGCAACGATCGAACCGTCCTCGAAAGCCTTTTCTGTCAGAAAACCGGTAACACGCGCCCGCAAATCGACCTTTTGGAATGCCTCGGTCTGACCAATAAATTCTATTGAGTCGGCAAATGGCTTCTTGGTAACGGAAATAACCGAAACACCCGGTGCTTCTTCCGCCGCATTTGCTTGGCTTGCGCTTTCACCACTGTCGCTACAGGCAGCCAGCGCAGTTATTGAAAAAACCAATGCAGCCGCCATTCCAGCCCGGCGAATGACAATGCGGATAGGTGTACAAAATTCAACCATTCAGGTTTCCTGCACTTTCGCAACCGGTGCCTGACCGGAAGCCTTGGGTCGCTTTGAATCATACTTAACGAAAATCCGCGGCGTATTACAATGAAGAAATCGTACCGGACCGCCATCTCACTGTATCATGTATACTCAACCCCGAATCCGATACTCTTGGAAGATAGTTCTGACATTAATTGTCATATTAGTGATCGCTTTTGTATTGTGTGGGTAATGTCAAATCACGACATGTATCACAGGCGGGAGTTGAAACCGCCGGTTTTGGTGACGGTCCATGTTACAAAATGCAGAAAAGGTACCAAAAACTACGATTGCCCTGCTTGAGCACATTTCAGGGCCAGCACAGGGTACGCGGATTTTTCTTTCCCGGGAATTTGTCGATATTTTTGTTGTTGCCGATCGCAGCCTGCGCGTAGCGAGTTCGAATAAGCAATCGCCGGATCCTCCACCGGAAGATGCTATTGTTCGCCTGGAAAGTTCCGATGGCACCTACAATTTGCAGGCCATCGGCGACACTGCCGTCTGGATAAATGGACGACTGGTGACATCTGCTCAACTGGTTCACCAGGACATTATCGAATTCGGTGAGAAGGGACCGCTTTCCAGATTCCGGCTCATGGACAGTTCAGCCCATTCCAGGCGGCATTTTTCCGAAATTTACGCGGATTGCAGGGATTATCTGCAGACCAGCAGGAAACCGCTGGTACTGCGAATTGTTCATGCGATTTTCGATGGGTTGAAACGTCTCGTTACCGAAACAACCATTCTTTACCGTGCGGCAGTCATAGCGACGCTGGCACTGCTGATTTACGTTACGATCCAGCAATATCGTCTCAATGAGATGCAGCAGGAACAACTGGCATCGGGAGATATTCAGCTTCAGACATTTGCCCGTCAATTGTCGCAATCCCAGGACGAAGCAATCACACCAGCAGATATGGAACGAATTCGCGTGGAAATGTCTCAGGGGCTGGCTGTTCAACAAAACCGTCTAGAATCGCTTGAAGATCTTTCCCATGCCACGGAGCGTGTAATTTCAGAAACTGCAGGTTCGGTAATTTTCCTGCTGGGCTCATATGGTTTTCGTGAAAAATCAACCGGGAAACCGCTACGCTATGTTCTCGGACCAATGGGAAAGCCGCTTGCAGGGCCAAACGGTCAGCCATTGCTCACAACGGAAGGCGGGGGACAGACGGCAGAACGGCAATTCACCGGCACAGGATTTGCAGTCGGAGATGGCACGATCCTGGCTACCAACCGACATGTTGCAGTGCCTTGGGGTGAGGATACTGTTGCTTCCAAGGTTGCGAGTGCTGAACGGGAGCCTTTCATGATCAGGTTTCAGGCTTATGCACCTGGCCGTAATGAACCCGAAAATGTTGAACTACTTCAGGCCAGCGACAGTAATGACCTGGCATTGCTGCGTCTGACCTCTCCACAATCACCTCTGTCGCCGCTTGATATCTCCCGGCAATCAGTCACGCAGGGCGAACAGGTAATTGTAATGGGATACCCAACCGGTCTTCGTTCCATGATTGTACGGACCGGGGAGGATTTTCTCGAAGAACTCCAAGCCTCCAAAACAACTGACTTCTGGAAAGTCGCAGAATTGTTGGCAGAACGTGATCTGATACAGCCTCTCTCCAGTTCAGGCATTGTCGCACAGATTTCATCTAATTTTCTCGTCTATGACGCGGCAACAACCAAGGGCGGGAGTGGCGGTCCGGTACTCAGTTCAACCGGTGAAATTGTTGCGGTAAATGCGGCTATTCTGCCGGGCTATGATGGTTCCAATCTTGGAATTCCGGCTGATCACCTCTTGCGTTTGATGGAGGAGGCAGGGATTTCCGGGAAACTTGTTGCAAATTGAGTTCAACCACATTCTTATATTCCTGATAAAACAGGGAAAGGGTTTACATGGCCATTGTTCATGTTGTTGCGATAATCACCACCAAGTCAGGTCAACGGGAGAAGGTTCTTGAGGAATTCAGGAAGGTAGTTCCCGCCGTTCATGCGGAAGACGGTTGTATTGAATACGGTCCGGTGGTCGATGCCGATAATGTTGGTGATTTTCAGACCAACTTTGGCGAAAATACCTTTGTCGTTGTCGAGAAATGGGAAAGTGCTGCCGCACTTGCTGCCCATATAAAAACGCCGCACATGGCCGAATATGCATCAAAAGTCAGGGACCTGCTTGCCGGCCGGGCCATCCACGTTCTGTCACCAGCTTGAGTAATCCCGCGTCATAAAAACAGGCCCCATGCAGGGACCTGTTTGTTGTCATCCGTTATGTGGCTCGGTCGCTACTGATTGCCCTGTGAGCCCTTTGTCACCTGCTCCATCGCATTATCAAGATTGAAACTACCCGGCTTTTGCCTTGGCGGAAATTCCTTGAAGCTTTGCAGCCACTGGCCAACAAAGGCACCTGCCGGTGCGAATACGAACATGCGCTCAGCCCACCATTTTTGGTAGCCCATGGCATCTTCGGCCTCCGCGCGTTCAAACGGATCCATGCGTAGATTGGTGAGCGAAGGCGCGCGTAATACTTCAAATGGCGTGGTCCAGACCTTATAACCCTCGGCATTTTGC
>JBPCWJ010000267.1:0-4469 GCA_051009635.1 Rhizobiaceae bacterium | reverse complement strand
CTGCGCCAGCCGTCTGAAACGTTCCGCCTCATCTTCTGGTGTAATGTCCCGCTTCATCGAAGAAGCATAAGCGCGCAACCTGCCGGTAGTACCACCCAGTAATTCACAAACGGGTTTACCTTCGCGTTTTCCATGCAAATCCCATAAAGCGGTTTCCAACCCGCCAATTGCCCGTATGACATAAGACCCCGGAAATTTATGTTCCCTCTCGGGAATGAGATCGATGATACCTTCTATATCTTCAACACTAGACCCAAGCGAATGCGGGGCTATCTGACGATGTAGTACCTGCGCGGTAATGTCGGCGTGATAAGGTGCGGTTTGGCCCCAACCTGATTGCCCATCATCCGTTGTGACCCGAACAAAGCAAACATCTTCTGTCGAGAAAGTGTCGATCCTGTCGATCTTCATGATTGATCCGTGTGATATCCATGTCCATGGAAGATTTAGGGTCAGGACTCATTAAATTGCGCAAAATGGTAGGAGCAAATTTGTACGGATACAAGGAGGAGATGCGCAGTAAACCGTCTGGTTTTCAAGCATTTTCTTGTATTTCTCGGCATATCGGGCGCCATTTCGTGTAATTTAATGGGTCCTGACCCCAGCCATTATATCTTCTTACATTGACATCTTGCCAGCATCCAGCAGCTTCCATACAGTTGGCTTGTTCAAACAGGCTTGCAATGAAATGGAATTTGTCAATCTAGCTTCACAAAAGACCATTATCCATGCGCCAATCACGAAGTATTGCCGGCACCTCGTGGCGATCAATGGCTTTGTGATTGGTTACGGCACCACGAACACATCTGAAATCAACAAAGGCATCGGCATGAACGCGGATATCTACCGCGTGCAATCCGGAAACCGGACTGGCAAAATATCCGCAATGGATATGATCGCCAGTCCAATAAGCCCATAGACTTTTGTCCTTGCTGGACATTTTGTGTCGGTAAAGGGTGAACACAAGGGAGAAAAAACATGCGCATAAAGAAAACCGTTGCGGCACTGTTCGCGGCCAGTATCCTGGCTGCAACAGTACCCGCACAAGCGGAAACACTGCGGCTATTGACCTGGGGATCATATGCCCCGGACAACATCATCAAGATGTTTGAAGAGAAATACCCCGACATCAATGTCGAGGTCACCTTTTCAAACAATGAGGAAATGATCGCAAAATTGCGTGCGACCGGTGGTGCCGGCTTCGACCTCGCCCAGCCAAGCCACGACCGCATCTATGCAGCCCAGCTTGAATATGACATTTACAAGCCGCTGGACATTTCAAAAATCGACACTTCCAACATGTCTGTCCCACTGCTTGACGGAGTCAAGGCCAATACTACCATCGATGGTGCAGTCTATGCAGTGCCTCATCAATGGGGAACTTCAGGCCTCATGGCAGACAAGACAAAGGCACCTGAATTTGCCGGTTGGGGCGACCTTTGTGACCCCAAATACAAGGGCAAGACCTCCATGCGTCTCAAGCGCACCATACTGCTGGGAACCGCCTTTGCCATGGGTGAAGACCCGTTTGCCGCCTATTCGGACCTGGACAAATACCAGAAGATACTGGATCAAGTGACCGACAAGCTGATTGAGTGCAAGGACAATATCAAGGCTTATTGGAAGGGTGGAGATGATCTTTCAGCGATGATGTTGTCGGGTGAAATAGTTGCATCCGAAACATGGGACTCTACAGCTTACAAGCTTTTCGGAGAGAATGAGAATATCGTTTTCATTCCGCCTGAAACCGGCGCATTGGCCTGGATCGATACATTTGCCCTTCCAAGAAAGGGCGAGGCAGATGACGCAGCATATAAATGGATCAATTTCGTCATGCAGCCTGAAATCGTCAAGCTGATGTCCGCCAGCACCGGCGCGATCGCAGCAGTAGAAGGTGGCAAGGATCTGCTTCCTGATGACAAGAAAGCTGCCGTTAACGCAGCCTTCTCGGATGACGACATCAAGAACCTGAAGTTCTTCGCAAACATTCCTCCAGGTGTTGAAGACATGGAAGGCAAGGCACTTGAAAGGATCAAGGCTGCTACTGGCGGATAAATTCCTGTACTGATACAAATTCGGCGCGCCGGTTGGACAAACGAAAATCGGCGCGCCTTCTATTCCCGTAAATTGCGTGGCTCAACATATGGATACAGCGGCTGAGTACGACCTGGAATGTATTTCGGTGTCCAAGAACTTTGGCACTGTACAGGCGGTGGACAATGTCTCGCTTACAATTCCCAAAGGCTCCTTCTTTTCGATACTCGGTCCGTCAGGTTGTGGCAAAACCACATTGATGAGGATGATCGCCGGCTTCGAACATCCCAATTCCGGCGATATCCGGATCAAGGGCAAGTCGGTAGTCAACACACCTCCCAACAAGCGGAACGTCAAGATGGTTTTCCAGCATCTCGCGCTGTTCCCCATGATGAATGTCTTCGAGAACATCGCCTATGGCCTGAGATGTGGAGGCGCAACGGCCAGCGAGATCGAAACCAGGGTAAAGGACGTCCTAGAACGAATAGCGCTGCCCGACATTGCAAATCGCGAAATACATCAATTATCTGGAGGCCAGAAGCAAAGGATAGCAATAGCCAGATGCATGGTTTTGAAACCAGATGTCCTGCTGCTCGATGAACCTCTGGGAGCGCTTGACCTGAAGCTTCGCGAGGCGATGAAGATCGAGCTGAAGCTGTTGCAGCACCAGTTTGAAACAACATTTCTATACATTACACATGATCAGTCCGAAGCACTTGTCATGTCAGACAATGTAGCTGTCATGAACTCCGGAAAATTTGAGCAGATCGGCACGCCGCAAAACCTGTATCACGATCCGGCAACGGCATTCGTCGCGGGTTTTGTCGGCGATACGAACAGATGGGCTGGCAAGGCAATGTCGTCCAGTGGATCGGTCATAAAACTTGAGACTAAGACCGGACGGCAGGTTTCTGGAGCGGCAAGAGGTGCGGGAAAGATCTCGCAAGGTGACAAGGTCACAGCATTTGTTCGCCCTGAACACATCACCGCCGAAAAGGTGGATAAGAAATCTAGGGCACGGACCACGGCGATAAAGAATGTGATTTCGGGAACTGTCGAAAGCCTGCTTTTCAATGGCGCAAACAGCCGTGTCCTGGTACGCGAACAATCCGGCGACCTTGTCGAGGCAGAGGTTGTTTTAACGGGAGGAACCCAGGACATGAAGCCTGGCGATGATGTCATTTTGAATTGGGCCGCCCAGCAAACCATGTGTTTCATCAACTGATCCAGGGTCAGGACGCCAGATGCAGAAAGACATTCGCCGCCTCTCCCTGATCCTGCTTTTCACACCATTTGCCTTGTGGATCGCGCTGCTGATAATTTTACCGCATATCGGCATGGTCATTCTATCGCTTCGCGAAAAGGTTGCCCCACGTGTCTACGAATACGGGCTTGCAAACTACATCGATTTTATCAACGAACCGATTTACTGGAACACGCTACTTCGCACAGGAATGATGTCACTGCTTGTCACGGCGCTGGCTCTGCTGATCGGCTTTCCGATTGCCTATTACATCGCCAAGATTGCGGGAAATCGCACCCGCGGTGCCCTCTTCCTGCTTTGCCTGATACCGCTCTGGGTAAGCGACCTGATCCGAGCCTTCGGCTGGATACTGCTTCTCCGAGAGACCGGCATAGTTTCAAGCACGCTGCTTTGGGCTGGTGTAATAAGTGAGCCAATTGAATTTCTTTACAACGACGTGACGGTTGTCGTCGGCCTGGTCTACACCGTCATACTGTTCATGATCGTGCCGCTGGTTTCGACACTGGACGGCATGGATAATTCCATGATCGAAGCAGGATACAATTTGGGGGGTAACGGGCCTACTGTTTTACGCCGGATCATAATTCCCTACGCAATGCCGGGTATAGTCGCCGGCTGTATCGTGGTCTTTATGTTGACGGCGGGCAGCTATCTGACACCAATTTTGCTTGGTGGAAAGAATTCAAGCTGGTTTACAGAACAAATCTACGACCAGTTTATTACTCGTTATAATTGGGAGTCAGGCGCAGCATTTGGCTTCCTTCTTTTGGCCTTTACCTCAATAGTGGTCTGGCTTGGCCTGAAGCTATCCGGGCAGACTTTGTCCACGACCGTGGCAAAGAGTTAGGGTCAGGACCCATTAAATTACACGAAATGGCGCTCGAAATGACGAGAAATACGAGAAAAAGCTCGAAGAGCGGGGTTTGTGCCCCGGTCAAGGGCTTTGACGCTGGAGTTCGACGTCAGATCGGTCGTCCTTCGGATAGGGCTAATTTGCTCGGAATACTGCGTCATAAATGCTTGAAAACCGGACGGTTTCCTGCGCATCTTCTCTTTGTACCCGCACAAATTTGCTCCTACCATTTTGTGCAATTTAATGAGTCCTGACCCTAGGCAGCAAGATGGCTCAAAGAAAGAACCCTGCTATCCTTTTCAGCTACCGCCTTTACGT
>JBPCWJ010000266.1:0-5102 GCA_051009635.1 Rhizobiaceae bacterium | reverse complement strand
CGTAAGTCATTCTGATGACTACGCCAAAGCGATAGATAATGTGCTATCCCAGGTAGACAGCCGCCGCGGGGCTGTATTTTCGTCGAATTATGAATATCCGGGCAGGTATACGCGTTGGGATACTGCGATCGTCAATCCACCATTGGGGATAGAGTCGCAAGGACGGTTTGTTTCCATAATCGCCTATAATGAGCGTGGACGAATTCTGCTCAAGATGGTCGCACAACATCTTTCCGGTCATGAACATATCGCATCTCTAGAGGAAGCAGATGACCGGGTTGAAATAGAGGTCAAGCCGGCGGGAAAAATCATTTCTGAAGAGTATAGATCCCGCGCACCGACTGTATTTTCTGTGATCAGGGCAATTGTTGATCTGTTTTATTCTGACGCCGACTCAAACATTGGCCTGTATGGCGCTTTTGGTTATGATCTGGCTTTCCAGTTTGATCCAATTGAACAGCATATTGAGCGGCCGGAAGGGTTGCGGGATATTGTTCTATACTTACCGGATGAAATTCTGGTTGTAGACCATCATCAGGCGATTGCCTGGCATGATCGATACGATTTTCAGCTTGGAGATTCTTCGACGGCAGGGTTGAGCCGGGAGACAGATGATCAAGTTTTTGAGTTTACCGATTTCGAGCCGCCAAAGAGTGATCATCAACCAGGCGAATATGCAGGCATTGTTCGACGGGCAAAGGAAAAGTTCAAGCGTGGCGATCTATTCGAGGTTGTTCCGGGTCAGACATTTTTCGAACGCTGCACGACCAAGCCGTCTGCAATTTCCCGGAAGTTGAAAGCAATCAATCCTTCTCCCTATTCGTTTTTCATCAATCTTGGTCAGAACGAGTTTCTTGTTGGCGCTTCCCCGGAAATGTTTGTCAGGGTGGTTGGCAGACGGATAGAGACCTGTCCGATTTCCGGAACGATCAGGCGTGGACGCGATGCGATTGAGGATTCCGAGCAGATACTGAAACTTCTGAATTCAAAAAAGGATGAATCCGAACTTACAATGTGTTCTGACGTGGACCGTAATGACAAGTCGCGGGTTTGCGAGCCGGGCAGTGTCAGGGTGATTGGGCGCCGCCAGATCGAGATGTATTCCCGGCTGATCCACACGGTTGATCATATTGAGGGAAGGCTTCGCCCGGAAATGGATGCGTTTGACGGCTTTCTAAGCCATGCCTGGGCCGTCACGGTCACCGGTGCACCCAAATTGTGGGCGATGCGATATATCGAGGAAAATGAAAAAAGCCCTCGGGCCTGGTATGGTGGTGCCATCGGCATGATCCACTTCAATGGTGACATGAATACCGGTCTTACCCTCAGGACTGTTCGGATAAAGGATGGAATTGCCGAGGTGCGCGCCGGAGCAACGCTGCTATTTGATTCCCACCCCGACGAAGAAGAGCGCGAGACAGAACTAAAGGCGTCTGCAATGCTGGCTGCAGTGCGTGATGCTGGAAAGACAAACGATCAAAATGCCGAACGCCAGGTTGCCAGGGTAGGTGAGGGCATTCGTATCCTGCTTGTCGATCATGAAGATAGTTTCGTTCACACACTTGCAAATTATTTCCGGCAAACAGGAGCAGAGGTAACAACGGTGCGGACGCCGGTGCCTGATGCCGTTTTTGCTGATATCAAGCCTGACCTGGTTGTCATGTCCCCCGGGCCCGGAAGTCCTGGGGACTTTGATTGCTCCGAAACAATCTGGAAAGCGCGGGAGCATAAATTGCCGATGTTTGGGGTATGTCTGGGCCTTCAGGCGATTGCCGAATTCTATGGCGGCAAGTTGAAGGAATTACCGGTTCCCATGCATGGCAAGCCGTCCCGTATTGTAATTGTGAAACCGGGAAAGGTGTTTTCGGGCCTGGAGGACAAGGTTACTGTCGGGCGATATCATTCAATACATGCTGATGCGATTGAACTGCCCAAGGAGTTCATGATTACTGCGCAGACAGATGACGGAGTTGTCATGGGCATAGAGCATGTCGAGGAGCCGATTGCCGCAGTGCAGTTCCATCCGGAATCAATAATGACACTGGGAGGGACCGCCGGAATGAGGATGATCGAGAATGTTGTGGCGCATCTCGCAAGACGTTCAAATAGCGGCGGTGCCGGGTAGCCTTTACCAATTACAGATCAGGTCAGAAGTCATTTTCTGTTGCAAATCAATCGAGGTAAGGTTACCAATCTCGGTTATGACCATGACCGGAAACATCGACAAGCTTCTTCTGAGCCTTGAGCTAATGCTCGGCCTTATTGGCGATCGTCGGATCCGTAGTTGAAGGGCGTCCGGCGGTCGAAGTGGCCGTCTTGAGGTCCTGCCCCTTTTCGTGACAAATTGAATATTGAATTATGGCTGTTTTAATGCATGCGAATTATGCCTTGAGACAGCGTCAGGAAACGGATTAGAAAAATGTCTCCAGCGATGGAAAATGCAGCAAAAAAGTACCAGGCATTCCCGGCGGTTGGCCTGACCGACCGGACGTGGCCGAACAATTCCATTACCAAGCCCCCAATCTGGTGTTCTGTCGACTTGCGCGATGGCAACCAGGCCTTGATCGACCCGATGGGGCAGGATCGCAAGGAACGGATGTTCAAGCTGCTCCTTGAAATGGGGTTCAAGGAAATCGAGATCGGGTTTCCATCTGCGTCACAGACCGATTTTGATTTTGCCAGATGGTGTATTGAAGAGGGCAATGTGCCCGAAGATGTATCGCTGCAGGTACTGGTGCAATGCCGCCCTGAGCTGATCAATCGTACTTTTGAGGCTTTGAAAGGTGCACACAAGCCAATAGTGCACTTCTACAATTCGACTTCAGAACTTCAGCGCCGGGTTGTCTTTGGTTCTGATCAGAAAGGCATATGCAAGATTGCCACCGATGCGGCCAAGATGATCCGCGATATGGCGGACGACGCTGGAGGTGGATTCCGGTTTCAATATTCACCGGAAAGTTTCACAGGTACCGAACTGGAGTTTGCGCTGGAGATCTGCAATTCGGTGACGGAAATCATCCAGCCTTCCAGCGACAACAAACTCATTCTCAATCTGCCTGCGACAGTAGAGATGTCGACACCCAATATTCATGCGGATCAGATCGAGTGGATGAGCCGCAACCTGGATAATCGTGAAAATGTTGTCCTATCCCTGCACCCCCATAATGACCGGGGGACAGGAATTGCTGCCACCGAACTTGCATTGATGGCAGGTGGTGAACGCGTGGAGGGTACGTTGTTCGGCAATGGCGAACGCACAGGTAATGTCGACATCGTGACCCTTGCCTTGAACTTGTACACTCAGGGTGTCGATCCGGGTCTGGATTGTTCGGATATTGAGCGGATCAAGAGTGTTTATGAATATTCCAATCAGCTGCGAATTCCCGAGCGGCACCCCTATGTCGGCGAATTGGTCTACACGGCTTTTTCAGGCTCGCATCAGGATGCCATCAACAAGGGAATGAAAGCGATCCGCCAATCAAACAGGGAGCTTTGGGAAGTTCCTTATTTGCCGATCGATCCGCAGGATGTAGGCCGCACCTATGAGGCCATTATCCGCATTAATTCGCAGTCGGGGAAAGGTGGCGTTGCCTATATCATGCAGGAAGATTACGGCATCAATCTTCCAAAGAAAATGCAGGCAGAATTCAGCGGTGTAATCCAGAAAATTACCGACAAGGAGGGAAGGGAGCTTCCTTCAGAGCGGATACATAAGGAATTCTTGAGGGAATTCATCGATCAGCCAGATCAACCGATCCGGTTTGTAGACCATTCCACGATGAGCGATCCGAAAGGAAGCCGGACCAGGCTGATTTCAGCGGAAATAATGCATGACGGTGTCCGCCATACTATCGAAGGACGGGGAACCGGGCCGATTGACGGTTTTGTCGATGCGCTGTCTCGTCATCTGGGAATCGAGTTTTCCGTTGAGGACTATTCGGAACATTCGCTGCAGCACGGGTCGGATGCAGCCGCAATCTGCTACATGGAGATTGAAAGCGGCGGCAGGACAATATTTGGCGCTGGCATTAACAAGAATATTGTGGCCGCCTCGCTGGAAGCGATTGTGTCAGCGGTCAACCGGCTAACGGCATCCCGATAGTGAAACCTGACGAAACAGATGAAGGTTCTGGCCGTTTGATTGGCAGCCTTCATCTTATGCAACAGGGAACTAGCGGGCCGCCGCTAATTCTTCTGCATGGCTTTGCGGCGACATGTGAGAGCTGGCGACTGGTTCTGGACAAGCTTCCAGCAGATCAAATGGTGCTGGCATACGACCTGCCGGGGCATGGAAGCTCTGCTTCCTATTTGACCAGCGGACGAACTGCAGAAGCTGCCGATGCAATTTTGGAAGATCTTGCACAGCGAGATCTAGGTACGGTTCATTTGTGTGGCCATTCCATGGGTGGTGCGATTGCCTGTCTCATCGCGCTTAAATCGCCATCTACCGTCAGGTCACTTACATTATTGGCACCGGGTGGATTCGGGCCGGAAATCAATGCCCGGCTCCTACGCCGTTTTGCAGTTGCAGATAGTGAGGAGGCGCTTCTCCCGCTGTTTGAGCAATTCTATGGTTGGCGCAGCAATGTAAACAGGGCAGCACTCAGAAGTCTGGTTGACGACCGAAAGCGTGATGAAGCTGGCCAGATATACCTAAAGACTGCCGAGCTATTTCTTGATGGCGAGTTTCAATATCAGATCTCGCGCGAAGCGCTAAGGGATATGAAAATTTCCACCAGGGTGATTTGGGGTACGCAGGATCGTATTACTCCAACAAGGCAAGCCCACAAATTGCCCGGTGAGTTCGGCGTGCATATATTTGACGGGGTGGGACATTCAATAGTGGACGAGATACCTGACCAGCTTGTCCAGCTTCTCAAGGAGCAGCTAAAAATCTAAATTTCTTCTAGGGTCTGGAGAAGGCCTTTTTCAATCTGCGGTTGGTAAGCGGCGCATGGTAAACTCGATCTGCCCATCCGGCAGGACCCTCCAGGTCTCAACTTCGCTCCAATATGCCGCCCGTGGAAACTTATCAAGAAATGCGCGGGCCTTTAATCTGGCTTCTTCCCGCGGGAGTGTCCAGGTTTGGCGTTTCCAGGCAG
>JBPCWJ010000265.1:0-6819 GCA_051009635.1 Rhizobiaceae bacterium | reverse complement strand
AGTTCAAACACCCGCTTGAGGTCATCCTCGAAATGTTCGTCATCAACCAGCAGCGCGCCCATTTGCAGGTTTTCCATCACACTCATGCGCGCAAATATCCTGCGGCCTTCGGGTGACTGGGCAATACCCATCCGCATGATCTGGTGCGTCGGCATCCTGGTAATGTCTTCGCCATCAAAAACAATCTGGCCTGTGCGTGCGCGTGGATTGCCGCAGATTGTCATCATCAAGGTTGATTTTCCTGCGCCATTCGCACCAATCAATGTGGCTATTTCTCCACGCTGCACGTCCACATCAACACCGCGAAGCGCGACAATCTTTCCGTAATAGGTTTCAACACCCTTGATCGAGAGGATTGGACCGCTGGAATCTGCCATCATGTCCTCCCCTTGCCGCGTTTGGAAGTGGTTGATGATTTTGCAGCCTCGCGCGCATATTGCTTGGCCTGGGCAACCCAATTATCTCGTTCTATACGGCCCTTGAATTTCAGGTAGCCATCCACCCAATCCCGTTCGGCTTTTTTCCACTTGGCTATCTGCTCGTATTTGTAGATGCCGAGGCCGTTCAATGTTTGCTCAAGCTTCGGCCCTACACCGGAAATCCGTTTCAGGTCATCAGGCGCGGCAGGCTTTCGCATCCGGGGCGGTCTGTTCTCTACGGCTTTCGAAGTTTTGGCAGCGGTAGATTTCGATTTCCTGGCAGTGGCTGCCTTTGTCTTTGATTTCTTCCGAGGCGCCGCTGGCTCATCTGCCGCATGCATGTCCTCACGCACTTCGGGGATATCAATCTCTTCTTCGTCGTCAACGCCGAGATAGGCGGCGATAACGTTTGGATCAGTTCGAACATGATCTGCGTCGCCATCGGATATTTTTACACCATAGTCGAGAACAATGATGTGGTCGGAAATTTCCATTACCACGCCCATATCGTGCTCAATCAAGAGCACCGATGTCTCACGTTGATCGCGGATGAAGCGGAGCAACTCATTCAGATCAGCAGATTCTCGCGGATTCAATCCAGCAGCCGGTTCGTCCAGACATAAAAGATGCGGTTCGGTGCACATGGCCCGCGCGATTTCCAGACGGCGCTGCTCACCATAGGGAAGGTCGGAGGCCGGATCATCGGCTCGATCCACGAGGCCAATATGTTCCAGCCAGAAGACTGCCCGATCCATGGCCTGCAACTCCGCATCCTTATAGGAACGAAATCCAAAAATTCCGCCGAGGGTAAATCCGGAGGCCAGCATCAACGGATTGTGCTGGGCGACCAGAAGATTTTCCAGAACGGTCATCCCGCCAAAGAGCCTGATATTCTGAAAAGTCCTTGCAACCCGTGCCCGATGAGAAATGACAAAATCCGGCATCCGCTCAAGCAGATAAACCGCATCGTTTCCATCAATTCGATACTGGTCATCCGTGGAGGTAATTTCTTCCACCATTTCATCATGACGGCCATGACCATGACGCATCACGATGCGGCCCTCTGTCGGCTTGTAGAATCCGGTTACACAATTGAAGACCGTTGTCTTGCCGGCACCGTTTGGCCCGATAAGCGCGGTAATATCGCCACGCCCAACATCAAAACTCAAATCGCCCACAGCAACCAGACCGCCAAATCTCATGGTCAGATGTTCCACGGTAAGGACCGGGTCGGTCTTCCATCTATGCACTTTATCAGCTTGAACAGCTTCCACTACTGAATCCGCCATCCGATCAGTGTCCCTCACCCTGGGCCACCATATCGGCACCGATACGCTTTTTTTCCTTGAGAACAGCGGTCGGTTCTCTGGTTGTTATCAATCCTCGCGGTTTCCAAACCATGATCAATACCATCGCCAATCCGAAGATAAGCATGCGGTATTGCGTCGGCTCAAAGTCGGGCCCGAATATCTGCTTGAGGAAATCAAGATTACGCAGAACTTCAATTCCACCGATCATCACGATGGAAGCAATGACAACACCAATCTGCGAACCCAGCCCTCCAAGGACCACGATCGCCAGGATAATCGCGGACTCAATGAAGGTGAAACTTTCAGGCGAAATGAACCCCTGCCTTGTCGCAAAGAACGAACCGGCAAACCCTCCAAACATCGCACCAATGGAAAACGCTGTGAGCTTGGTGTTTGTCGTGTTTATGCCCAGCGAGCGACAGGCAATTTCATCCTCACGCAGTGCTTCCCATGCCCTGCCGATCGGCAATCTGCGCAGCCGCATTGTGACGAAATTGGTGATGATCGCCATAATGAAGATGATGTAATAGAGGTATATGAAACGCTGGATCGGATCGTAGGCTATTCCAAAAAAGTCCGCGAAATTACCTTCTCCGCGTTTCAATTCAAGGCCAAAGAATGTCGGCTTGGGAATACCGGATATCCCGTCCGGACCATTGGTGAAGGTGTACCAGTTCAACAGTACGATACGGATTATCTCACCAAACGCCAATGTGACAATCGCAAGGTAGTCACCTCGCAGCCGCAATACGGGGAACCCAAGAATGATACCCCACAAGGCCGCCAGGGCGCCCGCCAACGGAAGCGCAACCCAGAAGCCAAAATCAAAATATTGGGCCAATAGCGCAAATGAATAGGCGCCAACAGCATAAAAGGCCACATATCCAAGATCCAGAAGTCCGGCCAGACCCACAACGATGTTCAGGCCCCAACCCAGCATGATGTAGGTCATGATCAGGATAGCCAGATCGATATATTGCCGGTCCTGATTGGGAAAAAACGTCGTGAAGAAAAATGGAAGCACAATGGCGAAACCGAACAATGCCCGCATGAACCATTTACCGGCACCGCCGGAACGCTGGGCCAGACCGCCAAGCGCTGTTCCTATTGTTTCGGTTACCGGATGATCAGTACGGAATACAAAGACATTCAGAAGCAATCTGGCAACGAAAACGATCGCAATGCAGGTAAAATAGAGACCCCAACGCGTGGAAAGCACCAATCCGCCCGGGGCAATGTCGGTCCTCAGCGCCAGAAAGAAAAAGCCGAGAACGGCTGTTAGAAACGCAGCAATTGCTGCATCCTTCAGGGATGCCGCCCATAGATTGGATTGCGGTGACCGCTCGATGCTGTTGGTCGCCATGCCGGTATCAGACTTTCTCGACTTCCGGCTTGCCAAGCAGGCCGGACGGCAGGAATATCAATACAATGGCAAGGATCGAGAATGCAGCAACATCCTTGTATTCTACTGTGAAATATCCCGACCACATCACCTCGATCAGACCGATCAACAAGCCGCCAAGCATGGCGCCCGGCAGCGAGCCGATACCCCCAAGGACAGCGGCAGTAAATGCCTTAACACCGGCAAGGAAGCCAATGTAAAAGTCAATCACTCCATAAAGCAGCAGGAACATGAGACCTGCTACAGACGCAAGGCCTGCACCCATAACGAAAGTGAGCGAAATGGTACGGTCAACGTCCACTCCGAGAAGAGAAGCCATCTTCTGGTCCTGCTCGCAGGCGCGTTGAGCGCGGCCTAACGTTGTTTTGGCTATCAAGAGTGAGAAGCCGATCATCAGGATCAGTGTAGTGGCGATGATAATCATCTGCATATAGGAAAGCTGGACGACGATCCGTCCGTTTTCCGTCATGCCGTCCATGATGGTAACGCCACCCTGGATTTGCGGAGGCAGGGGTTTCACACGCGCACCCTGCGTGACCTGTACGAAGTTCTGCAAAACAATCGACATACCGATTGCAGTGATCAGCGGTGCCAAACGGAACGAACCACGCAAGGGCCTGTAAGCCAGGCGTTCCACCGTCCAGCCCCATGCGGACGTGAATATCATCGAGATGATAAGCACAATAAAAAGGATCAACGGTAGTGCGGACAAGCCAATTGCCACCAGAGCCAGAAAGGTCGCCAGGGCTATGAATGATCCGACCATGAAAATGTCGCCATGGGCGAAGTTGATCATCCCGATAATGCCATAGACCATTGTGTAGCCGATTGCGATCAATCCATAGATTGAACCCAGAGTCAGACCGTTAATCAGTTGCTGTACGAAATATTCCAAGATACGTCCCCTGCCCGATTTTGCGGATTGGCACCGCTTATTTGCAGTTTGGTTCCGGTCAAATCTTAACCAGATTAAGAGGCAACGCAACGCCAATTTCAATCTGAAACTGGCTATCCAGCGATTTTGCAGGTTGCAGTCTTGGTTCGATCCGCGCAAAACGCGCCAATATATCCAAATCGGGGTTTCAACGGGTAATAGGTTGAATCACATGTAACAAGAAATTATGTTGCCGGGATCACCTCACTTTCAGGACAACGAAATGCGCTTTGACGGTACGAGTACCTATGTGGCCGCCGACGATTTGACGGTCGCAGTAAATGCCTCAATTGCCCTTGAACGGCCACTTCTGGTCAAGGGGGAGCCTGGTACCGGCAAGACCGAACTGGCAAAGCAGGTGGCCTCTTCACTCGATCTGAACCTGATCGAATGGCACATCAAATCCACCACAAGGGCGCAGCAAGGGTTATATGAATATGACGCGGTATCCAGATTACGGGATTCCCAATTGGGCGATCCGCGCGTCAACGATGTGGCAAATTACATAAGGCGGGGTAAAGTCTGGGAAGCATTTGATGCTGACAAGAAATCCGTTCTGCTGATTGATGAGATCGACAAGGCAGATATCGAATTTCCCAATGACTTGCTGCTGGAACTGGACCGGATGGAATTCCATGTCTACGAAACCGGTGAGACAATTGCCGCAAATAACAGGCCAATTGTCATCATCACATCCAACAATGAGAAAGAATTGCCTGACGCGTTTTTGCGGCGCTGTTTTTTCCACTATATCAGCTTCCCGGATCAGGAAATGCTGGAGCAGATTGTTGATGTACACTATCCGGGTATCAAGAAAACCCTGGTTCGTGCCGCGCTAACCCAGTTCTATGAAATCCGCGAGACGCCGGGACTGAAGAAGAAGCCCTCGACTTCCGAGGCGCTGGACTGGATACGGCTATTGGTGTCCGAAGACCTGGATCCATCAGATTTGCGATCTGACTCAAAAAGTGCTTTGCCCAAGATGCATGGCGCGTTGTTGAAGAACGAACAGGATGTTCACCTGTTTGAACGATTGGCGTTTTTGGCGCGCCAGCGCAACGGTTGAGTGGTCTATGTAAGGGGCTTGTACCGGGCGGCTTACAGCGTTATTTATTGGGATAGTGGTGATTTGGCCGGCCGGCTTGCAGCCACTTAAAACAAATCGCTAAAAGGGCCGCACGGAATGTAACCGACGGACCGGTAGCGATTTAACAGATTGCGAGCCGGTTTTTTTGTTGGAGAATTGCATTAATGCCGATCCGTGTACCAGACAAGCTTCCTGCCCGGGAGACCTTGGTCGATGAGGGCGTGATGGTGATGGACGAGACTGCCGCGATCCGGCAGGACATCCGGCCCTTGCAAATCGGCCTGCTGAACCTCATGCCGAACAAAATCCGCACCGAAACACAAATTGCGCGTCTGGTCGGCGCTACGCCGCTACAGGTTGAGTTGACGCTGGTAAGAATTGGAACCCATAGGGCAAAGAACACTCCGGAAGATCACCTGATATCGTTCTATGAAACCTGGGACGAAATCAAGCATCGAAAATTTGATGGCTTCATCATTACAGGTGCGCCAATTGAGACGCTGCCATTTGATGAGGTAAAATATTGGGGAGAGCTGCAACAAATAATGGAGTGGACACGAACCCATGTGCATTCCAGCTTCTTTATATGCTGGGGTGCGATGGCAGCTACGCATTATTTCCATGACATCCCCAAATACACGCTTGATCGCAAGGCATTTGGCGTTTACCGGCACAAAAACCTGAACCCGGCTTCGCCGTATCTCAGCGGGTTTTCCGATGATTTTTCAATCCCCGTCTCGCGTTGGACAGAAGTACGTTCGAGCGATATCAGGAAGGCAGACGGATTAGAGATTCTAATGGAGTCTGAAGTGACAGGCCCGTGCCTGCTTCATGAACGGGAAGGTAACCGGCTGTATATCTTCAATCACATTGAATATGACTCCTCCTCGCTGGGTGAGGAATATACAAGGGACATTCAGGCAGGAACGCAAATTGATGTACCGGTAAATTACTATCCTTCAGACGACCCCAGTGCCCCACCGCAAAACCGGTGGCGCAGCCATGCCCATCTGCTGTTTGGAAACTGGATCAATCAGACCTACCAAACGACAACGTTCAATCTGGAAGATATCGGAAAATAAAACGGCTTGAATCCAGCTTATTCAAGATCATGCACCAGCCGGAAACCAATCAGGATGTGGCGAATTTCATCCGGACGTGAGTGGCGCGCTGCCGGTCTGCAAACTCCGCAACCCTTGTCATCCCAGGAACCGCCCTTGACGAAGTGACGCTCCTTTCCATCGGCTTCTGCCACCCATTCAAAGACCTGGCCGGCGCCGTCCAGCAAACCGTAGGGACTGGCACCATCTGGAAACTTTCCGGCAGGCACGGTATCAAAAGGTCCCTTGTCATGACTGTTTAGAAAGTCAGGATTCCACTCATTGCCCCAAGGGAAGATTCTACCATCACTTCCCCTAACTGCTTTTTCCCATTCAAGTTGTGTGGGCAATCGCCAGTTGTTGCCTGTCTTGTCAGAAAGCCATTTGGCATACGCCAGTGCGTCTCCATAGGCGATCATGGTAACGGGATGATTGAGCCTTCCTTCCCGTGGCTTGCCGCCTTTCCACTGAAACTTCGAGGTCCGTTCATATGGGTGAATCAACCGATAGCTTTCCCAGGTTCGCGGGTCCACCCTTGGCGGCTGGTGCCCGGTCTCTCTTATGAAT
>JBPCWJ010000264.1:0-2953 GCA_051009635.1 Rhizobiaceae bacterium | reverse complement strand
CCAATTACTATGGCATCCCGGCTTTCAGATTGTGAACGGGTAGTGGAATCTGAACTTTTCATCGCACCGGAGGCCTGTCGGAATAGGACGTAGACTATGTATATCTAGCAATGACAGCCACTGTGAGCCAGCAGAAGGACACCAAAAAAACGATCAGAGGATTTATTTCAAAAATATAATATTAATCCAGCGGCACGTGCATGCCGTCACAATTAATGTCATTATTTTATCAATAAATTTCAATAAAATGTATTCACGAACATTTTTGTAAAGAAATGACCGATTGTTATTCATGTTTTATAATCTATCCCATCAAAATTACGAATGTATTCCACAAATTCGCAATTTTTTGAGCTTTATAAAGGTTTTTAATTCACATGACTGGGCGCTGGGACGCGGCAGTTCAGGGTTCAAAAAAACCGGAGTTGCCGAAATGCCACAGCGTTCCAGAGATTGGTGCTCAAAAGGCGTATTTAAGTTTACCTGCTCGAGGCCATTCGGTACGCATTGGGACAAGTCAACAAGCCAACGGTAGGCATTCGCTTAACCAGAATGGTTTCGGTTGGCGTAACGAGCAGGGACAAGTTCAAGTGTGCTGCTCAGGGTTTTTGGACAACCTTTTGGTCAATATGGAAGTGGAGATGGAAATGATTGGGGGACTCATGAAGACGACCAGTCGTTTCGCCGTAGTAGCAGCTGCAGGCATGTTCATGGGCGGCATTGCCCTGACACCGGCACAGGCTGCTGATTTGGGCGGGGACTGCTGCGCGGATCTTGAAGAGCGTGTTGCAGAGCTTGAGGCGACGACGGTACGTAAGGGCAACCGGAAGGTTTCTCTGAAGATTTCGGGTCACATCAACCGGGTTCTGATGTTCTGGGATGATGGTGACGAGCAGGACGTTTATGCAGTTGACAATGGTGGCGGCGGCTCGCGCTGGCGTTTCACGGGTTCGGCGACGATCCGTCCGGGCTGGTCAGCTGGTTATAACTTTGAATGGCAATATACCAGTGCAACGACAGACGGTTCCAATCAGGTTAGCTTGAACAGCCGCAACGTTGGCGGTCTGGTTCTTCGTAATGCTGCCTGGTACATGAAATGGGACAAGTTTGGTCGTGTATGGCTTGGCCAGTATTCGTCCGCGACTGATAACCTTATCTACATGAACATCGTAGGCGAGGGTTGTCTTGGACAGACTTGCGGCGAGCTTTATCATGCTCCTGGCATGTTCCTGGTCCGTCCTGGTGTTACGGGCAACGGTCGTTTGATCCGCGGCACGAGCTGGGGTCAGTTCCAGCCTAACTTTGACCGCGCGAACCGTCATGACCTTATCCGTTATGACACGCCGTCGATCTGGGGTTGTGTATTCTCCGCTTCTTGGGGCGAGAACGACATCTGGGATACGGCTGTCCGGTGTAAGAAAGAACTGAATTCCGTCAAGATCATCTTCGGTATTGGTTACATCGAGCGGAATGGCAACGAAGCTGGTGAATCCCGTACGCATCTTCTTGGTGTACCGGGTGCATCACGTGCAACGCATGAGCGTGACTTCATCGCTGCCGGTTCTATCCTTCATGATCCCACGGGCCTGTACCTGAACGTTTCTTATGCGAAGCGTGAATTTGACCGTGCTGCGGTATTTGGCGCGATCGCGGGTGTTCCGCGGAACGGTCATACCGGTTGTACGGCTGGTGGTTCCACGGGTTGTGCCGACGTTCAGTATCTTTACATTCAGGGCGGTATCCGCCGTCGTCTGAATGATCTTGGTAAGACGACTTTCTACATCGACTATTCCAGGATTGAAGATGCGCGGGTTGGCAACTCTGGTACGGCCTTTGCCGGACCGAACAACGCGGTCATCACGGACGCCGAATCGGAAGTTTGGGGCTTTGGTATTGTCCAGAATATCGACAATGCAGCTCTGCAGCTCTACCTGGACTACAAGCATCACGAGCTTGACGTTCAGACCTGCACAAGCGTCAGTTCAGGTGTCTGCACCAACCAGGCCATCAAGGATCTCGATACCTTGGTCGTCGGTGGCAAGATCAAGTTCTAGTCCTACTAAAAGACAGAACAGACAAACAGGAAGCCGCCCTTCGGGGCGGCTTCTTTTTTTTGTCAAATGGTTGATAAATTTCAAAAAGACTCACTTTAGCAATCTGTAAAAATCAAAATTGCCACATTGTTGCGCGATGATAGGAATTCGGATTTTCCGGCGGCCTGTTAGCGATGATTTAACGCGCCATACACCATGCTGAGGCAGTATCCGTCGGTTCTTGTTGATGCGGAAATGAGGCCAGTGAACAGATATCCTGTCATATTCGCCGCCCTCCTTGGATTTACCTTGGTTTGGCCGGGAGTGGGAATGGCTTTTGAGGAGGTGCCGGTGCCACGGTCTCCCCAGACTGGATCTGTGCAAGAGCCAAACAGCAAAAATCGCGACAAGGAAGCGGTTTCGCCTCAAACCAATCTGACAGAGGAGTCCAAATCCGGGGGGCTGAAAATTCCGGGGTTTGGCTCGATTAAGCTGCTGCCAAATCTCAACTTCGGTCTTGAGGTTTTGTACGGGGCCGACTCGCATAACAAGGTGGAGGAGAGTATCAGCCCCGATACAACCGCAGATGATCTGGCAATCAAGGGCCGGTTGAAACGTCGTTTCTAGTCTTACGCTGTCTGTCGGGCCCAAAATCTGAAGGTTAAGCGGCTATTGACCGCGCGATGTCCGTAACTGCCGCGCACGAACTGCTTATTTTTGCGATAAACAGGTTCGAATGCATCCTGATTTGTTCGGGAGTTTTCATCATGTTCAGCAAGTATGCCGCCGCCATTGGCGTTCATCTGCTGACCGCGTCCGGGGCGGTTTGCGGCGTCCTGGCACTGCGTGACGCGGCAAACCAGAATTTGCAAATGGTCTTTTTCTGGCTGGGTCTGGCCCTGATAATCGATACGTTGGAC
>JBPCWJ010000263.1:0-7375 GCA_051009635.1 Rhizobiaceae bacterium | reverse complement strand
GGACCTTCGCATAGAGGAGCGAGACACAACAAGCCCCGGCCCCGGAGAAGTGCTGATCAAACTCGCTACCGGGGGCATATGCGGTTCAGATCTGCACTATTACAACGATGGCGGATTTGGAGCTGTCCGACTGAAACAACCCATGATCCTTGGACACGAAGTATCCGGCTTTGTCAGCGAACTGGGACAGGGCGTGGAATGCTTCAAGATCGGAGAACTTGTTGCAGTCTCCCCTTCGCGGCCATGCGGAAAATGCCAATATTGCCAGCAAGGCATGCATAATCACTGCGAAAACATGCGGTTCTACGGTTCAGCGATGCCCTTCCCGCATATACAGGGCGCCTTCCGGGAGTTTCTGGTCGCGAAATCTGAGCAGTGCGTCAAGGCAGATGGTCTGACTCCCGGAGAGGCAGCGATGGCCGAGCCACTTTCCGTTTGCCTCCATGCAACACGGCGCGCCGGAGAGCTCATGGGTAAAAAGATCCTGATAACCGGCTCCGGCCCCATTGGAACACTTTGCATCCTGGCCGCCAGAGCAGCTGGTGCCACTGAGATTGTAGTTACCGACCTTTCAAACCCCGCCCTTGAATATGCAAAGTCTATCGGTGCAGACCGTGTAATTAACGTGGTAGAGGAACCAGATGGCTTAAAAGAATATCAGCAGGGTAAGGGCTATTTTGATGTTCTATATGAATGTTCAGGTGCGGCCCCTGCCCTGGCTGCAGGGATAAACGCACTTCGTCCGCGTTCGGTTGTAATGCAGCTTGGTCTTGGCGGCGACATGAATGTGCCGGTTCAGACATTAACCGGTAAGGAACTCGATTTGCGCGGTTCATTCAGGTTTCATGAGGAGTTCCCGATTGCTGTCAAATTGATGCAGCTCGGCTCAATCGACGTCAAACCGTTGATTTCCCATTCAATACCGCTTGATGGTGCACTGAAGGCCTTCGAAATCGCTTCTGACCGCAATCAGTCGATGAAAGCCCAGATCCAGTTCGCTGAAGCGCTTTGATCCGGGCCTAAATTCGCGTTCGATCTGAAGATCAGATTTCATCTGCTCCTATTGCAGCCAGTGCTGCTCTGGCAACGGCAATGTCCTGCTCGCCGGCACCGGACCCTATTCCGATGCCGCCAACGACTTCTCCATCAAAGGAGATAGGCAATCCGCCAGGAAGACCAGCTAGATCCCCACCTGTCGCGGCAGCGATAAAGGGCCGGACCGGCTCCGGCAGTTCTGTTGATGGCACCCGGATGGAGGCAGCAGTCAAAGCTTTCGAACGCGCACTCTTGGTGCTTAGAAATTTCGAGCCGGTCATCCTGATTTCACCCAGGGTCTGACCGACTGAGTCAACAATGACAATACATTGCGGTTGACCTTGCGAATCCGCCTCGGCAATCGCCGCCTCCAACATTGCCATCACACCCTTATGTGTTAGAGATTTACGTGTTTCCAGGAATTGCATTTCTCGATCCAATCAGGTAGCGTCCAATTATGATATCGATAACATATTTTCCGGAGGACACAAGGAAGCATGTCGTTTTTTGAAGCCATAGAGCCTGAATTCAATCAATTTGTTCTGGGAAACTCGCCCGTCAGACAAATATCGACCGGCTTTTCCTGGACTGAAGGCCCTGTATGGTTTGGCGACGCGAACTGCCTCCTTTTTTCCGATATTCCGTCCAATCGCATCATGCGCTGGACACCGGATGCCGGAACCAGCGTTTACCGGCAACCCTCCAACTACGCCAATGGACACACGCGAGACCGCGAAGGCAGGCTGATATCCTGTGAGCATGGAACCCGCCGCGTCACCCGCACAGAGCTTGACGGCTCGATTACAGTCATTGCCGACAGCTTTGAAGGAAAACGCCTGAATTCACCAAATGATGTTGTCGTAAAGTCAGACGGAACAATTTGGTTCTCTGATCCTCACTACGGCATTATGACCAATTATGAGGGCTATAAATCCGAGCAGGAAATGCCGTGCAATGTTTACAGGGTAGACCCAACGAATGGCACACTTGAAGCGGTGCTGACGGATTTCAATTGCCCAAACGGACTTGCCTTTTCACCCGATGAAGATCGTCTCTATGTGGCTGACACTGGCCGCATGTTCCAGAGTGATCCAACCCACATCAGGGTTTTTGATTGTGATGCTGATGGAAAGCTCTCTGGAGGAGATGTCTTCCATTCCATAAATCCCGGCGCCGCCGACGGGTTCCGTCTCGACAGCGATGGCAATATCTGGTCCTCTGCGGCAGATGGTGTTCATTGCATTGATTCCGGAGGAAATCTGCTTGGAAAAATCCTGGTTCCAGAATTGGTCTCCAATGTCTGTTTTGGCGGCCGGGCAAAGCACCAGCTATTCATGACAGCAACATCCAGCGTCTATTCCATAATCTTGAATCGTGAAGGAGTTCAGTTCCCTTGACTGGCACCAGTAAATCTCACATCGGCCTGATTGGTTTGGGAACCATGGGCGCAAATCTTGCTCTAAATATTGCCGAAAAAGGTTTTCCCATTGCAGTATTCAACCGCACTACAGCTACCACAACCAAATTTGTCGATTCAGCAGGAGAACTGAAAGATCGATTGACTGGTTGCGAAACACTGGAAAAACTTGTTGAGGCAATTAAACCGCCAAGGGCGATAATTCTGATGGTGCCTGCTGGCCGAACCGTCGATGATCAAATTAGTGCGCTACGTCCCCTGCTTGATGACAACGACATGATCATCGATGCGGGTAATGCAAATTTTCACGACACGGACCGGCGTGCAGCCGAGGCGGATTCTGAAGGGGTTCCCTTTCTTGGTATTGGTGTGTCTGGAGGAGAAGAAGGCGCACGCCACGGCCCCTCCATCATGGGTGGCGGACCTAAAGATGCCTGGGATCGTGTTTCACATATCCTTGAAGCAATCTCGGCCAAATATGAGGGAACTCCCTGCGCAACCAGAATGGGAGAAGGCGGAGCAGGACATTTCGTCAAAACGGTTCATAACGGAATTGAATATGCCGACATGCAGATGATTGCCGAAGTCTACGGCATCATGCGTGATGGCTTGAACATGGAAGCTGCTGCAATTGGAGAAGTATTCGCTGACTGGAATACTCGTGACCTGCAATCCTATCTGGTGGAAATTTCCGCCAAGGTTTCTGCTGCAATAGACCCGAAAACAAACTCTCCAATGCTCGACGTAATTCTCGACCGGGCAGGCCAGAAAGGAACCGGGCGCTGGACGGTTATCGAGGCTCAGCATCTAGCCGCACCAATTCCCGTTATCGAGGCTGCTGTCGCCGCGCGCAATATGTCGGCACAATTGGACAGCCGCCTGAAGGGACAGGAAATATTTGGTCCGGCTCCAACAGTATTGGCAGAAGATATGGTTAGCGTGGCTGATCTCGAAACTGCTCTGATTGGCGGAAAGATTCTTTGTTACGCGCAAGGGTTTGAATTAATTACCGCCGCATCAAGGGAGTTTGACTGGTCACTGCCCCTCCCCGAAATTGCCAAGGTTTGGCGTGAGGGCTGCATCATTCGCTCCTCCATGCTGAACGACATGGCCAGCGCCCTTTCAGACGATCCTGATCGCAATCTGATGTTTGCGCCCTATTTCGCTGATCACCTCAGGAAAACACAGGCGTCATTACGAAAAGTGGTTACCGTTGCGACCGCCAATGGGTTGCCTGTTCCTTCTCTTGCAGCCGGCCTCTCCTATTTTGATATCATGCGCACCGGTCGATCTACAGCAAACATGATCCAGGCCCAGCGGGACTTTTTCGGAGCACATGGCTTTGAGCGAATTGATGGCGGTTCAGGGCATCACGGGCCGTGGGGCAGTGGAGCAGCCTAGGCCGCCGATCCAAATATCAACAAGATCATACAGTGGCACCAGGTACCAGGCGTGCTGGCACAACCACGGTATCCTGGACAGGTTCACCGCGAAGCCTCGCAACCAGCGCTTCGGCTGCCTGTTTGCCCATCTGATGGCTGGATACTGTCGTGGTCGTCAATCTCTGGGGCAGTATTGAGGCAGCCTCTATTCCGCCCCAACCTGCAATTGCTATGTCGCCGGGCACCTGGATTTCATTAGCCGTACAGAAAGCAAGCCCCCCAATGGCCATCGTGTCATCGTAGTAATAAATCGCATCAAGGTAAGGTGCCCGATCGAGCAATACTTCTGTTCCGTAAAATCCTGCATAAAATCCGGGATTGTCATTCAGAATTTCCGATGCCTTGATCTCAAGGCCCAATTTCTCCAGCGCGTCTGTAAAGCCTTCCAGTCTCCGGCTACCCATATGCTTTACACCCCGCATTGCACCTACATAGCCGATTGACTTTCGATTTCTTGACGCGATGAACTGGCCCATTTGATGACCGCAGTCATAGTGGTTGAAGCCAACAGAAATATCCAGCGGACTCGTGGTGAAATCCCATAGCTCAACGATGGGTATCCCCGAAGCACGAAGCATTTCAACAGTGCCTGGAGTATGGTTCCGGGTTGAGAGCATTACACCGGCAGGACGCCATGAAAGAAAACTCCGAAGCCACTTCTCTTCTTCGACCGGCGATTGTTCGTGGCTGCCGATCATCGTTTGATAACCGAGGCGCGCCAAGGTCCTGTCGACACTTTCTAGGACTTCGCCAAAAAGACTACTGGTCAATCTCGGAACACAAACTCCCACAAGCGTAGAAGATGAAACGGAACCGAATGCTGCCGCGAGACGGTTGGGAAGATATCCCAGACGATCTATCTCCCGCATCACCTTTTCACGCGTTGCTTCCGAAAATCCGGACGCGCCGCGCAGTACCCTGGAAACGGTCATCTTGGAAACACCCGCCGCAGCGGCCACCTCCTCGAGGCTAACGCCCGCCTTTCTTCCTCCACCCTCAACCATCAACCATCAACCATTTTTCCATCAACAAACTGCGGATGGTTACGAATTTTGGACAATGTCAGCACTAAATAAGTTATCGATAACATTTCTGTTGACTCAATAGCTCCGATTCATCATTATACCAACGTTACCGGTAACGTACCAATATTTTCTTAAATTGGCCAGTATCGGTTTTTGGGAGGAATTGATGCCGCAAAGTTCGGGCCTGTTCTTTGATGATATTGTAAAATCATTCGGCGGCACGCAGGCGCTTCGCGGTGTATCATTACATATCAAGCGCGGCGAGATTGTCGCCCTGCTCGGCGAAAACGGAGCAGGAAAATCCACCCTGATCAAGGTCCTTGGAGGCATTCACAAACCTAATCGCGGGCGGGTAAATATTGACGGCGTGGAATATATCCACAAACCCGGCAGCCTCAGCGAAAAACAATCTGTTGCATTCATTCATCAGGATTTAGGCTTGATCGAATGGATGAGCGTTGCCGAGAACATCGCATTGGCTGTGGGTTTCGCACGCAATTCCGGCCTGATTTCCTGGAAATCCGCCGATGACGTCGCTCGAAAAGCATTGGCCTTGGTCGATTGTCAATTTGACCCCTCTACGAGAATTAACAGCCTGAGTAGAACCGAAAAATCTCTCGTGGCGATCGCTCGTGCGCTGGCTGTTGAATGTGATTTTCTTGTTCTTGATGAACCGACCGCCAGCCTGCCCGCTGACGAGGTGGAACGTCTTTTCGGGGCTCTTCGTCCGCTAAAAGAGAAGGGTGTGGGAATGATTTACGTCTCACATCGACTTGATGAGGTGTTTCGTATTTCCGACCGGGTCGCGGTCTTGCGTGACGGCATGATGGTCGGCATGCGGGAAACATCCCATACCGATGCAGATGAACTAGTCAGCTTAATCGTTGGCAGGAAGGCCCGCGAAATAGAGCGCCCTGCGGTTGAAGGCAGCAATAAGGATTTGGTCCTTTCAGTTTCGGGACTTGAAACTGAAAATGTCGGACCTATCGATTTCTCGGTGAAAAAAGGAGAACTTGTAGGCTTGGTTGGTCTGCGCGGAGCAGGTCACGAAGATGTCGGCAGAAGCCTTTACGGTGAAATTGAACATGTCGGAAATGTACTCCTGAATGGAGCTGAACCGGATCTCTCCAATCCGCGCGCCGCTATGGAATCAGGATTTGGATTTGTGGCCGGTGATCGGGTCGTTGAATCGATAGCGCCTTCCCTCACAATCCGGGAAAATGCCTACATCAACCCGACCGCAACTGGTCGCAAACTCTTTAGCTTCCTGTCTGCAGGTCATGAGAGTGAGCTTGCTTATGGCCTTGGTCAAAAAGTAGGTCTAAGCCCCAACGACCCTACCCTTGCGATTGAAGCACTGTCTGGTGGCAACCAGCAAAAAATTGTTGTCGGTCGATGGCTCGATACAGGTCGAAAATTCCTGATCACCGAAGACCCGACTGCCGGAGTGGATGTCGGTGCAAAGGCTGAAATCTATAACCTGCTGTTCCAGGCACTTGGGTCAGGAATGGGCGTGCTTGTTGTCTCCACCGATTTCGAGGAAGTCGCCAACATATGCCATCGGGCCATTGTGTTTAGCCGTGGCCAGATGGTTGCCGAATTGTCAGGCGTCGAACTCTCAACCGAAACGCTGATTCAGGCCGCGTCAGCCGGGGAGACACAGCAAACGGAGGGGGATAGCCATGCAGTCAATTGAATCCAATGCCCTTGAACCTACCAAGGCAGACCTGGAAGGTCAGACGCTTGGAAAGAAATTGATACGCCTCCTGCCGGTGTTCGGCCTGCCGATACTTATGGTGCTGTTGGTGATCCTGTTTTCGATCTTGCTTCCAAACACCTTTCCGACACTTCTCAATCTAAGATCAATTCTGTCTGACAAATCGATCATCGCGCTGCTTAGCCTGGCGGCCATGATTCCCATGGTAGCAGGCCGTATCGATCTGACCGTCGGCTATGGAATCGTGTTGTGGCACATATTGGCCATATCCCTTCAGACACTATATGGAATTCCATGGCCAATGGCAGTGTTGATCGTATTGCTACTGGGCGCACTGGTCGGATTCTTCAATGGCATCTTGGTCGAAGTTGCAAAGATAGATTCATTCATCGCAACGCTGGGAACCGGAACAATTCTGTATGCGCTGGCGCTCTGGCACACAGGCGGCAGGCAAATGGTAGGCATACTCCCCGACGGGTTTTATGCCATCAATGGCACCTTCATATTCGGCCTTCCAATCACCGCATATTATGTGCTCGCCATAACTGTCACCATGTGGCTGATTCTCGAATATACGCCTGTTGGCCGCTTCCTCTATGCCATTGGTGCCAATCCTCGTGCTGCCGAATTGAATGGCATTCCGACGCGTAAATTCGTGGTTGGAGCCTTCATCACCTCAGGATTGATGACGGCTTTGGCGGGCGTCCTGCTGGCATCCAAACTACGCATCGGCCAGGCC
>JBPCWJ010000262.1:0-4683 GCA_051009635.1 Rhizobiaceae bacterium | reverse complement strand
CTCGAAATTCCCACTCCGCCCTGGTACGTCTATGATGCCTTCAGATATGGAATGGAAGTCCCTGAAGGTGCCCCGACCAGCCAGCAGGAGCGGGCCTATACGACACCGATCTGGTATACACCTGCCGGCTAGGCCTGGACCCCCGGACCGCATTGATGTTGGTCCGGGTTTCACCCGCCGATAATCTCCTGATGTATTTTTAGTTGTTGATGGCGCTTCTTGCCAGCGCTTTGGCGTCATCTGCGAGTGAAAATGCATGGGCAAATCCCTAGATAACAAGTCTCTGCAGCACTCCCATAACGAATTTCTTACAGGAGAAATTTCATGACGAAGACAATACTGATCACCGGATCTTCTTCAGGGATTGGCAAGGCGACGGCCAGGCTTTTCCATAAGAACGGTTGGAACGTCGTTGCAACAATGCGTAAACCTGAAGCAGAAGAAGAATTGAACAAGCTGGATAATGTTCTGGTAACGGCCCTCGATGTTACCGATGAATCATCGATCAATTCTGCGGTTAAAACTGCGATAGACAAATTCGGCAATATTGATGTGTTGCTCAACAATGCCGGTTATGGAGCTTACGGGCCGCTGGAAGCGTTTCCGATGGATGCGATAGAGCGTCAATTCGATACCAATGTAATTGGCTTGCTGGCTGTGACGAAAGCGGTGTTGCCACATATGCGGGCTGCCAAATCCGGTGTGATTGTCAATATTTCCTCAATCGGTGGGAAAATGACTTTCCCGCTGGGCACGCTTTATCACGGGACGAAATTTGCCGTCGAAGGCATGTCGGAAGCTCTGCATTATGAGCTTGAACCAATCGGCATCAGCATGAAGATTGTAGAACCGGGCATGATCAAGACCGATTTTGGTGGCCGGTCCTTCGACTTTCGGAACGATGAGGCCATGAGTGAATACCAGGGAACGGTCGCTGGTTTAATGGCAGCCTTTGGCGCGGCAGGAGAGGGCGGTTCGGAACCCGAACTTGTAGCAGAGGTAATCTGGACAGCGGCGACCGATGGCACCTCGACCTTGCGGTATACGGCGGGAGATGATGCCGCCGAATTCATGAAAAATCGCAAAGAACTCGACGATGAGACCTTTATAGGCGGCTTGAAGGCTCAGCTTGGTATGTAGTCAGGTTATTGTGCAGGTGGTTTGAGTGGTTTGAGATCATTCTCCTGGATGCATCAGTTTGTAATGAGAATTACGAACATCGCGATCATGCAGACCGCCTGCACAAAAAATAATATGAATCGAATGGTCGCAATCTTGTTGGTCTGCTCTACGAGAATATGAATCAGAGATTGTAATATGCGGGCTACCAGAACCGTTATCGCCAACCTGTCCAGCCCAGGAGTGGATATGTTGGAGATAGCTGCCGCAATGGCCAAAGCTGAATAGACCGGCAAATTTTCCACGCAATTCATATGGGCCCGCATTGCCCGGCGATACCATTCGTTTCCTTGTTGTTCATCGGCACGCCATTGCTTGATGTCTGCCCGGCCAGTCAGAATCCGGCTCCAACGATAAATTCCTACACTTCCGAACAGCAATATCAGCGTCCAAATTGCGTATAGTGTCATTACAAGTATGGGTGTGGACATCAAAATCTCCAATTTTTGAAAATTGGGATTATCAGACTCGACGCCTTGGTCAAAGAGTTGGAGGATTTAAAGCAATCAGGAGTGTTCAGTATACCAGGATCTGACATTATGAATTTTTAGACTTTGATATTTGCGCCATGCTTACTCAATCATCGATAATTGAGGCCCAACCCAAAGCATAATTTTCTATTGAGTTGCCATAAATCAGCCTGTTACGGTGTTAATATTGGTTATATATTCTTCCAAGGAATATGTGCAATTGGCGAACCACCAAAAAACAGGAAGCGTGGAATGAAGCACCGAATAGCACTATTCGCGACAGCATTGCTGACGCCTTTGACAATCACTGGACTTGCACAGGCCGAAGATTTTTGGCTCAAGGCAGATGAGACAGGTTGCGAGTTGTGGAGTGATGAAGCAGCACAGCCCGAAGATCAGATTATCTGGACCGGCGATTGCGACAAGAACAACAAGGCGTCGGGCAGGGGTTTGGCGGTCTGGTTGCGGAACGATGAAATCTATTCCAGATATTCGGGGACGATGCGCGCTGGAAGGCTGCACGACAAGGACGGTCTTCTTCTGCTGAAGTCCAAGGAGGATGACGGGTTTGAAGTCGTCCACGGGCATTTCAAAGGCGGGATCATGAACGGTCAAATGGTGATCCTGGACTCCGACGGGACGCTGTTTCACGGCAACTACGTAGACAATATGCGTCAGGGGCGCGGCATGTTTGTCGATACCAAGGGCAATTCCTTTCAAGGGTTATTCAACAAGGGTGTTGCGAACAGTATCGGACAGTCCTTCTCTGCTGAGGGCGAAGCATATTTTGGAACGTTCAAGAACAATGAACGCAATGGGCTGGGTGTTCTTTATGAAGAAGATGGCGGTGTCTATGTCGGCGAATTCAAGGATGATGCCGCTTCGGGCGTAGGAAGCCTTGAAGGGCCTACCGGCTATTTCCAGGGTAATTTCGTCGATGGTGTTCCAGATGGGCCAGGCGTGCTTGTTGCTGATGATGGCACAACGCGGCAAGGCCGTTTCGTTAAGGGTGAACCGGAGGGATTGATCCTGGTGACCAATCCCGATGGCAGCCAAGAAACGGAAACCTGGAAAGATGGGGAGAAAGTCCAATGACAAGAGAATACAAACTTGGCAAAACATCACTGTTAATTCCTGCAGCGGTATCCTTGGTCATCGTAGCTGCGGCAACCGTCTCCACACCCACGCCTGCAAAGGCTGATTGGCTTGGCGGGTCTCTTGTTGGTGGCACCGCAGGCGCACTTATTGGTGGTCTTGTTGGCGGCAGGGGTGGTGCAGCGGCAGGTGCCCTGATTGGCGGAACGATCGGGGCCATGGAAGGCGATAGAAGAGCCAAGAAGAAGCGGAAACGGAAATACCGCCGCAGGCGCTGACGATATCCCTTTTGTTCCTGCTCTGTCAGATTGTAATCATTGCGCCTTTTTGAGTGATTTGGCTCGTTGCCTTGCAACCGTAATCTGATCGGGGGTTAGTTTACTCCCTATTGCCTTCAGATTGTATGCTGCATTCTGATTGCCACGCTTTGCCGACAGTTCATACCAGACATAGGCTGATACAAGGTCGATTGGGACGCCCTGACCATTTGCATACATGTATCCCACCAATGCCTGGGCGTCCGAATTACCCTCATCAGCTGCTTTCTTGAAATATGCGAATGCAGTTGAATAATCAGCGGCATCATAGGCTTCTATGCCATCTTCATAATCGCCAGCGGCGGCAAACTGTGCTGCAAATAGAACCATTACTATCGCTAACGTTACAAGTTTCATGGCGTGTTTCTCCTGCATCAGAGAACACCAATGATCCTTTCAGGTAAATAGCCTCAATCCATGGCACATTTGACATGGGACAAGGAATTTTGTGCCGGATTGGTTTTACTTTGAAACCCAGTACAGGGTTGAAGCTGCCTTTGTGGTTCGTTTTCACAAAGGTCGTTGTTCGAAATTTTGATTTTCTGGAGACTCTGATGAAGGTGTACATCATTTATGCGACGACAGAGGGACACACAGGTAAGGTAGTGGACTTTGTGAGTAATCTCCTGTCTGAGCGCGGTATTGAAGTTTCTTCCCATGATACTGCTGGCAAACAGGAGCGTTCCGGGATCTCGGAATTTGACAAGGTAATTGTCGCGGGCTCTGTTCACAGCGGAAGGCATCAGGAAGCGCTGGAAATGTTTGTATTTGCTAACAAGGACGAATTGAACGCTCTTCCAACCCTGTTTCTTTCCGTAAGCATGGCCGCAGCTTTCGATGACAGTATTTCTGACGCCGAACGCTATGTCAGCGAATTCAAGGACAGCACCAAATGGTTGCCTTCTCAATATCTCCTTGTTGCGGGTGCCATTGACCATACCGATTACGGATATTTCGAAGAGGCTGCGCTACAATATGGAGACCTTGCTGATCATGCTTTTGCAGAAATGAAGGAAGACAAGGTTTTTACTGATTGGGATGCTCTTTCAAATAAAGTAAACCGGTTTATTGACGAATAACAATATTATTCGAAGCCAATAAACCGGTATTGTGTGTACCGTCCTATTTCACTGTCACCGTAATCTGAGGTGTGACAATTGGTGGACTATGGGGAACGTGATTTAGGTCTCCGAGAACGAGTTGCAGTGTATGTTCGCCTGGGCTCAACTCGATAGTCGTTTCGGTCTGGCCGCCCCCAAAGTGAATGTGATTTTCATCAGCCGGCAGGCTGACTTCTAACTCTTCCTTACCATCTTCTCCCTCACCAAGTGGTGGGCGGTCTACCAACAGATGGTGGTGGCCAGTGTTTTCTTTTTCAGTTCCGGCTGGTGCAACTCCCATGCCGCGCAGTCCCATCCGCACTGTCAACGGACTGGATACGGTGTCGCCATCCTGCAAGCCGATAAAATAAACCTCTGCGCCTTCAGGTGCTGGCGTCTCTCCGGCAACCACAATGCCTGTCATAAGGAACAAGGTAGCTGCAATCCCAAGAATTTGAGTGATCATGTTTCCCTCCGTTATGGAACCAACCCATTTGTATCTTCTAGATGGTGACTGCTAAC
>JBPCWJ010000261.1:0-4824 GCA_051009635.1 Rhizobiaceae bacterium | reverse complement strand
CCGGAATCCTGGTGCCATTTGGCCTGAACCTCTGGACCGGACAAGAAATTCAGGAATTCGGCGACACCCTTGTATTCATCAGCTTCATGGCCTTCCATGACCCAAAGTGATGCGCCGCCAATGATTGTATTCTGCGGGGCACCTTCCACGCCGTCCCAGTATGGAAGTGGACGGATCCCGAAGTCGAATTTCGCTTCAGTGCTTATTCCGCCATAACCGGCAGAGCTTTCGGTAAACAGGGCGCATTCGCCGGCACGGAAATTTGCACCACCTTCATTGCGGCGGCCAGCATAGAAAAATTTTCCGTCTTTTGCCCAATCACCCATTGTCTGAATGTGCTTGACCTGGACGGGTCCGTTAAGTGCCAGTTCTGTGTCTACCCCAGCAAATCCATTTTCCTTGGTAGCGAATGGCGCATTGTGATAGGCGGACAAATTTTCGAGATGAATCCAGCTCTGCCAGGCTGTTGTAAGCGGGCATTCGTGACCCGATGCCTTCAACTTGTCCAGAACTTCGCCAACTTTCTGCCAGGTTGACATATCTACATCAGGATCAATGCCAGCCTCTTTCAATGCGTCGCGGTTTACCCAAAGAACAGGCGTTGAGGAATTATAGGGCATTGACAGCATCTCGCCATCGGTCGTTGTATAGTAACCCTTCACCGAACCAATGTAGACATTGGGGTCCCACTCGACTCCGGCCTCGCTCATGACTTTATAGACCGGCTTGATGGCGCCTTTGGCCGACATCATTGTTGCGGTACCAACCTCGAATACCATGATGATATGTGGCTGCTCTCCCGCACGAAAAGCTGCGATGCCGGCATTCAGCGTCTCGGAATAATTACCCTTATGGGCAGGGACAATTGTGTATTTATCCTGACTCTCATTAAATAGCCTGGCCTGCTCGGCCAGCCGGTCCCCATTTGCTCCTGTAAACGCATGCCAAAACTGAATTTCAGTTTGCGCAAGGGCACTACTACTCCAAAGTGAAGCTGCTACGAAGGCAGCGGACAAGCCCATTCTACTTAATTTCATGTCATATTCTCCCGGGTAAATATACAAGCCAAGGCATCTTAACTGTGCCCCTCAGACAACTATGTTCCGATCATTGCAGTTTGATGTCAATCACCAACAGAATACCGGGGATAAATTCAATTTGTTTTGCTACCTCCCTCTCCACACCGGGTCACGCTTTTCAGCGAAGGCGCGTGCACCTTCAAGCTGGTCCTCGGAATTATAAAGGGTTTTGACTGTCTCGTACCGGCTGGTTGTGATCTTGTCCATTGCGTCCTGGAATTTCATGTCTTCGGCTTCGCGTACAATCTCCTTGATCGCTGCCTGGACGAGCGGTGGTCCGGAAGCCAAGGTTTCAGCGAGCTTCCACGCCTCACCCAATAATTCTGCTGCCGGATAGACGTGATTGATCAAGCCCCAGCGCATTGCCTCCTCTGCATCAAGCCAGCGACCAGTCAGCAGCATCTCCATGGCGATGTGATAGGGAATTCTTTTTGGGAGTTTAACGCTTGCGGCGTCAGCAACCGTGCCTGATCTTATCTCCGGCAGTGCGAAGGTGGCGTGTTCTGCGGCAAGAATAATGTCGGCACTGATCGCCAGTTCCAGCCCGCCACCGCAACAGATACCGTTGACGGCAGCAATCACCGGCTTGTTCAAATTGGGTAGTTCCTGCAACCCGCCGAAGCCCCCCACTCCGTAATCACCATCAACTGCGTCTCCGTCAGAAGCAGCTTTTAGATCCCATCCCGGGCAAAAAAACTTTTCGCCGGAAGCCGTCAGTATCGCGACGCGCATCCCGGGATCATCGCGAAATTCCTCAAAAACCTTTCCCATGATGCGACTTGTGGCCAAATCGATTGCATTTGCCTTAGGCCTATCCAGCGTCACTTCGAGAATCTTGCCGTGTTTCTGCGTCTTGATCGGGTCCGTCGACATAATTGCCTCCAATTCTGATGAGCGCGTCGGCGACAATTGCGCCGTCTGTGCCGCAAAAAAGCGGATTGATTTCGAGTTCTTCCACCGGGTGATTTTTGACAAACTCCTGAACAGCCATGACGCTATCAACAATGGCTTTCACGTCTGCCGCCGGAGCACCGCGATAACCTATTAGAAGCTTCCAGGTTTTGAGCCGCATTAAACATTCTCTGATTTCGACTTCAGATGCCGGAACAAGCAGGGATACGCTATCCTCGATAAATTCCGTAAGTGTTCCACCTGCAGCAATAGTGAGCACAAATCCGTGGGCGGGATCACGAACAACGCCCAACAGCAACTCGGCGACGGTATTAGAAATCATTTCCTCCACCAGATACTCGTCGCAGTTCATCTTTTCTGCGGCCTGGTGCACTTCCTCTGATGAATTGAGGTTCAATCTTATGGCGCCGGCTTCTGTCTTGTGGGCAATACTCTGCCCTTTTAAAACTACCGGGAATCCAACATCGGCAGCTTTCGAGGCAGCTATTGCGGGGCAATCTGCCACCAACTGTCGAGAAATTTGCAATCCCCACTTCGACAAGAGCTGTTTTGACCTGGCTTCAGTTATCATGCAGGAGTCCGACATCCGATCACCCAAGTAGAGGGGCTCACTTGAGATTGGACCTGACATTTTTGAGGCTACATCCATTGCCTCAACTGATTCCGCAAGACCGCAAAAGGGTACAATTCCCGACTCTATTAACGAAACAGCAGTCTCTTCCGGCATATTCTCGCTCAGTGACGCGAGAACGCAAATGGGAACACCTGTCCTGCTCCGCGCCGTTTTGATTGCCTTGATCACGATATCCCAATCTTCAGCAGAACAACGATCAGGACGGGGAAAATCGAGCATGACCACGACCATCGCATAATGCGGATCGGACATTGCGATGAAGGTTGACGTAAGTGCAGCTTCATCTCCCCATATGCCGGTTTGGTAGTCGAGCGGGTTAGCCAAAGTGACCTGTGCACCGAGTGTTTTCTGCAAGGCATTTTTCTGGAGGTCGCTTAGTTCCGGCATTATCAGGTTTGAGAAGTAGACGGCGTCAGCCATTAAACCAGCCTCGCCTCCAGAGCAGGACAAGGAGGCCATCCGGTTCAATTCCAATGGACCAAGAACATGCAATAATTTCAGCGCCTCGATGAGTGCGGCAAGCGAGCTGACCTGCGCAATACCCAATCGATGAAAAAATGCCTTCGCACCTGCATCGCTGCCTGCGAGTGATGCGGTGTGCGATATTGTGGCTCTCTGAGCCTTGATAGACTTACCTACCTTTATTGCCACGATTGATTTGTTCAGTTCCCGCGCCCGTTTCGCCAGCATTTCGAAGGTGCGGATATTGCTGATGCCCTCAATATGCAGTCCCAAGGCGGTAACACGAGGGTCTTCCAACAGGGAGAGTCCGATTTCAGCCAACCTAATTTGAGCCTGATTTCCGACGGTCACCATATAGGCCAGAGGCAGGCCCCGCATCTGCATCGTCAAATTGATTGCGATGTTTGAACTCTGGGTGATGATGGCCACCCCCCTGCCCACCCTTCGACCACCGTGTTGATCCGGCCAAAGGGCTATCCCGTCGAGGTAGTTCAAGAAACCATAACAGTTGGGCCCGATGACCGGCATGTCACCCGCTGCAGCCAGCAATTTATCCTGCAAACTTGCCCCACAACTTTCCTGGTCACCAAGTTCCAGGAAACCCGAAGCAAAACAGACCGCACCACCAGCACCGACATTGGATAATTCTCGGACGATATTGACCGTCGCTTCCCGGTTTACGCCGATAAAGGCAGCGTCGGGAATACCTGGTAGATCAAAGACAGTTGAAACAGCAGGGACACCTTCCAATTCGGTTTTGGCAGGATGTACGGGCCAGATTTTTCCTGTAAATCCGATCTTCTCACATTGCTTGATGACATTGTGGCACCAGCTGCCGCCGCCAATTACTGCTATCGATTTTGGGCGAAACAGCCGATCCAAATCCGGCATTCAAGCACCCAGTGGCCTGAACAATTCGCGTCCGATGATATGACGCTGGATTTCACTGGTGCCATCCCAAATCCGTTCAACCCGAGCGTCTCTCCAAAAACGCTCGATTGGAAAATCATCCATGAGACCCATACCGCCAAAAATCTGCAATGTGGTGTCGGTGACCCGTGCCAGCATTTCGGAGGCATAGAGTTTTGCCGAAGCGATTTCCCGGTTTGCTGGCAGATTGTTGTCCAGGCGCCAGGCGGCAGACAATGTCAGCAAATCGGCGGCATCAATCTCGGTGATCATGTCTGCCACCTGAAAACTGACGCCCTGGAACCTGGCAATCTGCTGTCCGAATTGCTTTCTCTCGGAAGCGTAATTTACCGCATAATCAAAACATCGCCGGGCCCTGCCGACGCACATGGCAGCAACAGTCAGCCGGGTTGCATAGAGCCATTCATTCATAATGGCAAAGCCCCCATCGACCTCACCGAGCAACTGGGCATTCGGTAGCCTGCAATCATCGAAATAGAGTGTGCAGTTCTGGTATCCCTTGTGACTGACTGAGTTGTAGCCATCGCGCACCTCAAATCCGGGCGTATCCCGGTCGACCAGGAACGTGCTTATCCGTTTCTTCTGACCTTTCTCCGTCTCATCGACACCAGTGGCAACAAACACGATAAAAAAATCTGCGTGTTCGGCGCCTGTAATAAAGTGCTTGGTTCCATTGATAATCCAATCATCGCCGTCGCGGTTTGCCTGGCATTTCATGCCGCGCACATCCGAACCTGCATCCGGCTCGGTCATCGCAAGTGCATCCATCTTTTCCCCACGAATGGCTGGCAACAGATAGCGTTCACG
>JBPCWJ010000260.1:0-6512 GCA_051009635.1 Rhizobiaceae bacterium | reverse complement strand
CCACTGGAAACGCTCCTCGCCACCTGGGGAGTGTCTCTTGTTCTGCAACAAACCGTTCGGACAATTTTTGGCCCTACAAACCGCGAGGTCGGCAACCCTTCCTGGATGTCTGGTGCCTTCGAAATCGGACAATTGTCGATTACCTGGAACCGGCTTTGGATCATTGTATTCTCCCTGGCCGTGTTCGCTATCCTGATGATCATTCTCAACAAGACCAGCCTCGGCCTGCAAATGCGCGCAGTTACCCAGAATCGCCGCATGGCGTCCGCAATGGGCATTCGGACCAATTGGGTCGATGCAATGACATTTGCGCTTGGTTCGGGAATTGCCGGCATGGCTGGCGTGGCCCTGTCCCAAATCGACAATGTCTCGCCTAATCTGGGCCAAAGCTACATTATCGATAGTTTTATGGTTGTGGTGTTTGGCGGCGTTGGCAATCTTTGGGGAACCCTGGTTGGTGCAATGTCGCTCGGTGTCGCCAACAAGTTTCTTGAACCCTATGCTGGTGCCGTACTTGCCAAGATACTGGTACTCGTTTTCATCATTCTATTTATTCAGAGACGTCCGCGCGGCCTGTTTGCGATTCGCGGAAGGGCGGTTGACGCATGATCATTACTCACTTCCTCAAAGGCGGCATCCAATCGCGTGCAGTGTTCACGATGATAGGTCTGCTTTGCCTGATTGCGATATTGGTGCCGTTACTTAACCTGATTGTACCGCCCTCCAGCCCATTTCACATTCCGAACCATCTTGTCCCGCTGCTCGGCAAATATTTGTGTTTTGCCATTCTGGCCCTGGCACTTGATCTGGTCTGGGGTTATTGCGGCATCCTTTCCCTGGGCCATGGCGCATTCTTTGCGCTGGGCGGCTATGCCATGGGTATGTATCTCATGCGCCAGATCGGGGCACGGGGTGTTTATGGCAATCCAGATCTTCCCGATTTCATGGTGTTTCTGAATTGGCAGGAACTGCCCTGGTACTGGTATGGTTTCGACCAGTTCTGGTTCGCAGCACTCATGGTTATGCTGGTTCCCGGTCTTCTGGCTTTTGTGTTCGGCTGGTTCGCTTTTCGCTCCCGCGTAACAGGCGTTTATCTGTCGATCATTACCCAGGCGATGACTTATGCATTGCTGCTGGCATTCTTCAGAAACGATATGGGCTTTGGCGGGAACAATGGCCTGACCGATTTCAAGGACATACTGGGCTACGACATATCCTCCGGCGAGACCCGTGCGGCATTGTTCGCAGCCAGCGCAATTACGCTGGCAATCTCATTGCTTCTGATATCAGCGATGGTCAGCTCGAAGTATGGAAAAATACTCCAGGCGGTGCGTGACGCTGAAAATCGAACCCGCTTCCTCGGCTATCGCCCCGAAAAGGTCAAGCTGATCGCCTTTGTTGTCTCTGCTGTGGTCGCTGGCATTGCCGGTGCTCTTTACGTACCGCAGGTCGGTATTATCAATCCCGGGGAATTTGCCCCAGCCAACTCGATTGAAATTGTTGTATGGACTGCAGTTGGCGGACGCGGAACGCTGATCGGACCAATCGTCGGAGCAGTATTGGTCAATGCAGGAAAGAGCTGGTTTACTGGCGTATTACCTGAATTCTGGCTGTTCGCCCTTGGCGGCTTGTTTATATTTGTAACCCTGTTCATGCCAAAGGGAATTGTCGGACTGGCCAAAAAAATCAATGACGCAGTCCGCGGGAGACTTTCCGCCAACAAGCCGCAATCGCCCGGTGACGCGATTGTCAAACCGGCGGAGTGATCAGACATGCAGGTTTCATCCAGTCTTCTTTATCTCGACGGCGTTTCAGTGTCATTTGACCACTTCAAGGCAATCAATGACTTGTCGCTTTACCTCGAACAGGGAGAAATGCGGGCAATAATCGGCCCCAATGGCGCAGGCAAGACCACGATGATGGACATCATCACCGGCAAGACCAGACCCGATGAAGGTAAGGTCCTATTCGACGGTGAAATTGATCTGACGGCACATGACGAGGCAGAGATCGCTAATTACGGCATCGGACGCAAATTCCAGAAACCAACAGTATTTGAAACCCAGACCGTGGAAGACAACATCCTGCTTTCACTGAAGGGTAGCCGTAACAGTCTGCCTGCACTTATCTACCAATCCAATACAACAGACAATCAGCGCATAGACGAAATTCTCGAAACAATCCGCCTTGAATTCCGCCGCAACGATCTTGCGGCAAACCTGTCACACGGCCAGAAGCAATGGCTGGAGATCGGCATGTTATTGGCGCAGGACCCAAAGCTACTCCTGGTGGACGAACCGGTTGCAGGAATGACCGATGCCGAAACTGCTGAAACCGCCAAACTGCTGAGAAAGATCGCCGAAACCCATTCGGTAATTGTCGTCGAGCACGACATGCACTTCGTACGTGATTTGGACGTCAAGGTGACCTGCCTGCACGAAGGCACCGTCATTGCGGAAGGTTCACTCGATCATGTCAGCAGTGACCAGCGTGTCATTGACGTTTATTTGGGGCGATAGGAAATGTTGAACGTTCAAAATACATGGCTGCATTACGGCGCAGCTGAAGCCTTGCGCGGAGTTTCCTTGGAAGCAGAGGACGGCAAGATTACCTGCCTGCTTGGCCGCAACGGCGTGGGAAAGACCAGCCTGATCAGGGCGATTGTGGGCCATCACAAACTTTCTTCGGGCGAGATTGATTTCGAAGGTCACAAGCTGGGGTCAAAGCCTGGCTACGAACGGGCACGTATGGGGATTTCGCTTGTTCCACAGGGGCGTGAAATCTTCCCTCTTCTAACCGTCAGGGAGAATCTCGAAACCGGTTTTGCCCCGCTTAAAGGTGGAGACAGATCCATACCCAGCCATGTATTCGACCTGTTTCCGGTGCTCCAGCAAATGCTCGACCGGCGTGGCGGCGATCTGTCAGGCGGTCAACAGCAGCAGCTCGCTATCGGCCGGGCACTAGTCATGCGGCCAAAATTTCTGGTTCTGGATGAGCCAACAGAGGGTATTCAGCCTTCAATCATCAAAGACATTGGCCGCGCTATCCGCTACCTCAAGGAGAGTGCCGGTGTTACGATTCTGCTGGTCGAACAATATCTGGATTTCTGCCGTGAACTGGCTGACAAGGTCTATATTCTTGATCGGGGCGAGATTGTACATGCTGGCGCAGCCGAAAGCCTTGATGATCCCGAAGTCCGTAAATTCCTGACGGTCTAGACCATGCTGCTCAGCTAAAATCCAAAGCTTATAAATTAACACCAGCCTCGACGAGTAATTGTTGTGGCTACCGGATTTCTCCGCTATTACGCGCCTTCAATCCGGAGAATTTCATGACATTTGATTTCGATACCCCAGTAGACATCGCAAATGCGCATGCTTCCAAGCACGACTTCATGAGAACGGTTTGCGAAGTCGATGCAGATGATGGAATTCCCATGTGGGTCGCAGACATGGATTTTGCCGCTCCCGATGTGGTCCGGCAGGCTGTGGCCAATGAAATTGAACGCGGGTTTTTGGGATATTACGGTCTACCCAATAGCTGGCGAGAGGCCCAATGTAGCTGGCTCGCTACACGTCATGGCTGGCAAGCCAAAACCGAATGGCTAACACCCGTACCTGGCATCATGTTTGCACTAGCCACGGTAATCCAGAGGTTCAGTGAGCCGGGTGACAGTGTTGCGATTTTTTCTCCCGTCTATCACGAATTTGCCAAGACAATCATTGCCAATGATCGCAATGTTCACAATCAGCCCATGATTGAGGAACAGGGCAGGTATCGCATGGATGTCGAAGGCTTGGGCCGTGATATGCCAGGGAACACCCGGATTGTAGTACTCTGCTCCCCGCAAAACCCCGGCGGGAGAGTATGGACCCGGGAAGAACTTCGCGAAGTTGCCGAGTTTTGTATTGAACGGGATTTGATCCTGATATCCGACGAAATTCACGGCGACCTTGTCTATTCAGGTAGCAAGTTCATACCGGCTGCTGTCGCAGCACCGGAAGTAAGTGACCGGCTGGTTACACTGTGCGGTGCTACCAAGGCCTTCAATATCGCTGGCGCCAAAATCGGTACATCCGTTGCGTCAAACCCAAAGATCAAACGCCAGATAGACGCTGGCCTCAAGGCGTCAGGCACGGGATCGCCAAACCGGTTGGGAATGGCAGCAGTTCAGGCGGCACTTGAATCTGGTGCGCCATGGCTGGATGCTCTCATTCCCTATCTTGAAAACAATCGCGATCATTTTGCCAAACGCATTACGCGCGCTATCCCCGGTGTTCGGGCCATGCATCTGGAAGCTACATTTCTGGCCTGGACTGATTTTTCGGCGACCGGCCTGACTTATGAAGATGTCTGGCGCAGGATAACAAAAAAGGCGCGTATCGGCGTGTCACCCGGTCCGCAGTTCGGGCCGGGAGGTGAGAACCGAATTAGATTCAATATTGCCACCCACTATGCCCGCCTCAACGAGGCGCTTGACCGGCTGGAAGACGCTTTTTCGGATTTTCGCTAGGACCTTTGCTGCGTTCGATCTGCAACGCGCGTTCCTGGCGCTTTCGTTCACGTGCCCCATCAAAATCCGCAGCAATATGGGCTTCACCACGCTTTTTCGCCAATTCTATCTGTCTTTGACGGGCAGCAAACCTTTCCTTGCGGGCCTGGGTGGATTGGTCATGGCAATTCGGGCATGACACTCCGGCAATATAGTATGGAGATTCCTTGTCCTTTTCGCTTATCGGCATGCGGCAAGCGTGACATAGATCATAGGGTCCCTGCTTTAGTCCGTGACCAACAGAAACGCGATTGTCGAACACGAAGCACTCGCCTTCCCACAGGCTTTCTGATTCCGGCACTTCTTCCAGATATTTCAGGATGCCCCCTTTCAGGTGGAACACATCCTCAAATCCCTCTGCCTTCACGAATGCGGTAGCCTTCTCGCAGCGAATGCCGCCAGTGCAATACATGGCGATTTTCGGTTTGTTGTGGAACCGGTCTTTGTTGTCACGGAACCATTTTGGAAAATCACGAAAGTTTACCGTTTCCGGATCGACTGCACCCTTGAAGGTCCCAATCGCAGTCTCATAATCATTGCGCGTATCGATGATTACCGTATCAGGATCGCTGATCAACGCGTTCCATCGGTCAGGCGCAACATAATCACCGGCCTGCCCTACCGGATCAATTCCGGCGACACCCATTGTCACGATCTCTTTCTTCAGTCTGACCTTTAGCCGGTAGAAGGGATTCTCATCACAATAGGATTCCTTGTGCTCAAGATCGCTGAACCTTGTATCCGACTTCAGGAAATCCAGTACATTTCTGATAGCTGCATCACTTCCCGCAATCGTGCCATTGATGCCTTCTGCGGCGAGCAGCAATGTTCCCAGAACACCTTGCGACTTGCAGGCTTCAAATATGCGTGGCTGCAGCTCCTGATAGTCAGGAAGCGAAACAAATTTATACAATGCTGAAACAGTAATATTCGTCATCTTGAATCCACATGGTTTCGCAAGCAGATACGCCCTGTAGCGCCAAATATCAAATACCGTAATAGCGCCTGTTGCCGCATGTCATGCACCGTGCAAGTTTTAGCGGCACAATTGATAACGGCATTGGATGATATGAAGCACGAAAAACTTGATGAAACTGATCTGAAAATCCTGCGAATATTGCAGCAGGATTCCGATCGCAATATCTCAAGCATTGGAGAGGCGGTCGGCCTCTCCCACACCCCCACATGGCGGCGAATTCGTAAAATGCAGGACGCAGGCGTCATCCGCGGCAAGATGATCGTTCTAGATAGCGAGAAAATCGGCCTGGACGTCTCAATCTTCGTATTTGTCCGGCTGGCTCAGCATTCATCATCAGTACTCGAAGAGTTTGAAGCCGCCACAGCCCATGTCCCGGAAATATTGCAATGTTATACGATGAGCGGGGATTTTGATTATCTTTTGCGCGTTGTTGTGGCTTCCGTCCGCGACTACGAAAAAACCGTCAAACAGCAGCTTTTGAAACTGCCCCATGTCGGTCATTTGAACTCGCATTTTGCACTAAACGAGATCAAGAATACCAATAGGTTGCCGATCTGAATAGTCTTATTGCAGTGCAACATAAATCTCTTGTTACAAGCATTCAGAGATTTTCATCCTATATTGAGGAGACAGCTTGCGTTTCTATTCCACATAATTGATTTGAGCGGTCAATAATAAAACTTTCAGTTTCTGCATGTTGCGCCATAATATGAGTCGTCGGGTGTGGTTGGAGAAATCTGCATGAATGAAATAAAACCTGCTGCCAAGTCCTTCAAAAACAAGATTTCACTTGAAGACAAATATACTGCCGTAGACGGACAGGTTTTCATGACCGGTACGCAGGCCCTGGTCCGTCTTCCAATTGTCCAGATGCGCCGGGATCGTGCAGCCGGTCTCAATACGGGTGCCTTCATATCCGGCTATCGCGGCTCTCCACTGGGTGGATATGATTTTGCGCTTCAGCAGGCAAAATCTCATCTC
>JBPCWJ010000259.1:0-3026 GCA_051009635.1 Rhizobiaceae bacterium | reverse complement strand
AGACGAAGCATTGGATATTTGTTCAAAGCTGAAATCAGCCGGTGGTAGCTGTTTTGTAACCCAGTAGCTTCTCTCCACGCCTTTCCAGGTAAATTTGATGCGGCGCTGGGTTTTTCCAGCGCCGTTTTACCATTTGGTTCTGTGCATGGTGACCGGTACAATTGATATATGAGAATCAAATCATTTATATCCGGTTGCGCGACCACCAGCCTAACTCCTGAGGAGAAACATTTCTTCCAGGATGAAAACCCCTGGGGATATATTCTGTTTGCACGCAACATCGAAACGCCGGAACAGGTTTTGGCGCTGACCAACGAAATGCGGTCGATTTCAGGCAGGCAAGATGTGCCGATACTGATTGATCAGGAAGGCGGACGTGTCCAGAGACTTCGCCCACCAAACTGGCCGAGCTTTCCACCCGCAGGAACATTGGGAGAGATCTACAAGGAAAATCCGGATTCCGGCAATCGCGCTGCATGGCTGCAATCCAGACTGATGGCAGTCGAGTTACAGGCTATCGGCGTGAATATTGACTGTCTTCCGGTGCTGGATGTGCATTTCGAAGATTGCAGCGATGTGGTGGGTGACCGGGCATTTTCCAGCGATCCCCACGAAGTTGCACAAATGGCCAGATCGGCATGCGAAGGATTATTGGCCGGTGGCGTTTTGCCGGTCATCAAGCACATGCCAGGACATGGCAGGGCAAAGGCAGATAGCCACCATCAATTGCCGGTCGTTGATACAGAAACTGCCGAACTGGGTTGCACAGATTTTTACCCGTTCATGCAGTTGGCCGATATGCCGATCGGTATAACTGCTCATGTTGTCTATTCGGCAATTGATTCGCAAAATCCGGCGACCACTTCATCGAAAGTCATTGGAGAGATTATTCGTGGTTGGCTGGGCTTTGACGGGTTGTTGCTGACCGATGACCTGTCAATGAATGCACTTTCTGGGGATTTTGGCCAGCGGGCACAATCAGCCTTTGCAGGCGGTTGTGACATTGTGCTTCATTGCAACGGAAATATGGAAGAAATGAAGGCTGTTGCGGAAGTGACACCGGAGCTGACTGGTAAGGCGGAAGCGCGCGCCAGGCTGGCATTGGGCAAGATCTCTTCGCCGGTTGAATGTGATGAAAAACAATTGCGCGCCGAATTTGGGAGTCTTACCGGTGCAACCGTGTAATCCTATTATTTGGTACGATTGATTGGTACCTGAAATGAATGAAAACGAAACCGTCGAAAACGGTGCAAATACTGAAGATTGGGTGCAATCGCTTGAAAAAACATCAAGCGATCCGGCGCTGACGGTTGATGTTGAAGGTTTTGAAGGACCGCTCGACCTGTTGCTGGAACTCGCTCGGCGCCAAAAAGTTGATCTGGCGAAGATTTCCATTCTTGCATTGGCCGAGCAATACCTTGAATTCATTGAGGAAGTTCGAAAATTACGTATTGAACTGGCTGCCGATTATCTCGTTATGGCGGCCTGGCTGGCATATCTGAAATCGCGCCTGCTTTTGCCCGAACAGGATGATGATGAAGAAGGTCTCACCGGCGAGGAAATGGCAGCACAGCTTGCTTTCCGTCTTCAGAGACTTGAGGCAATGCGGGAAGCTGCATCCCGCCTGGTCAACCGGAATCGTCTGGGTCGGGACTTCTTTGCACGGGGAAAACCGGAAGCAATCATAATTGATAAACGCTCGGAATATTCAGCCACACTTTATGACTTGTTGACGGCTTACGCCGCGCAGCGCCAGCGAAATATGGTTTCAGAAGTGACCATTTCCCGGCGCGAAGCCTGGTCATTGTCTGATGCGAGAGAAATATTGACCCGGTTTACTGATGGTTTTGATGATTGGTTGGCCTTGGATGCGTTTTTGCTGCGCTATCTGCCTGATGTAAAAGACCGGAATACGGTGCTGGCAAGCAGTTTTGCAGCAAGTCTCGAGCTTGTCCGTGAAGGACGCATGTCAATGCGCCAGGAAAAGGCTTATGCACCGCTTTATTTGCGTAATACACCGGAACCGGATGCGAATCCGGCCTGAATTCTATATAATTTTGGCGAGATAAACGCCCGATCTGATGGAAAACAAAATGGCAGAACCGGAAAAAGCCCAAATCCTGACATTTGCACCAATTGACAGGTCGCAAGCTGAAAACGAAGGTGAAATGGTAGAAACTGCTCAGCAGGATATGCGGGATCTGGTACGGATGGCGGAAGCCATATTGTTCGCGTCGGCAGAACCGGTAACAGAATCCGCCTTGCAGCAACGTCTGCCGGAAGAAACAGATATCGCCGCAGTTCTGGAAGAGTTGAGCCAGGCTTACAAGGATCGCGGTGTTAATGTCGTCAAAATAGGCGGTTCCTGGGCTTTCCGTACTGCGGACGATCTTGGGTTCTTGCTCAATCGGGAAGCAGTCGAGCAAAAGAAATTGTCCCGGGCCGCATTGGAAGTGCTTGCGATCATTGCTTACCATCAGCCGGTCACAAGGGCGGAAATAGAGGAAATCCGGGGTGTTGCGACTTCCAAGGGAACGCTGGATATCCTCATGGAAACCGGCTGGATTCGCATGCGGGGCCGCAGACGGGTTCCAGGAAGGCCCGTAACCTATGGTTCGACTGTAGAATTTCTTGACCATTTCGGTCTGGAGGAATTACGCGATTTACCTGGCCTGGAAGAATTGAAGGGTGCTGGTCTGCTTCAACCCAGACTACCTGCCAATTTCCAGATGCCGGTTCCCGACGACAGTCTGGAACTTGCAGAAGATGAAGACCCCTTCAGCCCCGAAGATATTGAGGAGCTTGGCTTGTTACCGCCAAAAGGTGGAAACGACGAAGTAGACTGACAACTGCACGATTATCGTCTAATTACGATTGCATGAAAATTAGTGACATCAAGCCTGGCGGTCCTGTCGGAAAGGACGTGCAATGGGGCAAGAGGAACACCGCAGGTGTTTCTTTCGCCTCAAGCCTGATGTTTGACAATGTGTGCCATAGCTATGGGAATGGCCTGGTTCTTGACAATG
>JBPCWJ010000258.1:0-6698 GCA_051009635.1 Rhizobiaceae bacterium | reverse complement strand
GCCGAATGAATGCTTCTGAAAAAGATGTGGCTATGGAAGCCTTTCGTTCCGGCGAAACCCGTCTGCTGGTATCGACGACAGTCGTGGAAGTTGGCGTTGATATTCCTGATGCCTCAATCATGGTGATCGAGCATGCAGAGCGATTTGGCTTGGCTCAACTACACCAGTTAAGAGGCCGGGTTGGGCGTGGCGAGAAACCTTCAAGCTGTATATTGCTATATCGTGGACCGCTTGGAGATATAGCCAAGGCTCGACTTAACATCTTGCGTGAGACCGAAGACGGCTTCCAAATTGCAGAGGAAGACCTGAAACTTCGCGGCGAAGGCGAAGTATTGGGTACGAGACAGTCCGGAATGCCCGGATTCAGTCTGGCAAGCGCGGAATATCACGGTGACATCCTGGAAATTGCTCGAGATGAAGCGAGATTGATTGTAGCTACTGATCCCGCCCTTGATGGCGAACGTGGGGAAGCGCTTAGAATTTTGTTGTATCTGATGGGGCAAGATCAGGCAGTTCGGCTAATTCGCGCTGGCTGACGCAATAGATCAATGACTTGATCGACTCAGGACTTTTCAGGCGTTTTTCTCTTAGCTGATGTCCGTGGCTTGGGGGCAACCTTTGTGCTGCGTCTGGCAGCCGGTTTCTTTGTAGGTGCCGTTCCCTTTGCCATTTCGACGATTTTCTTGACCGCCTCTTCTTCTGTTCCTTCTACGACGAAACCTGGTTCGGTTGTCTCACCGTCCTCGCCATATTCAGGTGCAACCAACCCAGCAGAGATAACGAGCTTTGCTGCTTCCTCAACGCTCATATCGAGAATTATGATATCCTGGCGTGGAACAAAGAGCAGGAATCCCGAGGTTGGGTTTGGCGTTGTCGGAAGAAACACGCTGACGGTGTCGTTGCCTTTATCTTTAAGCCGCCGATCGACCTCACCCCTGGTGTCAGTCGCGATGAACACGATCGCAAACAAGCCCTTACGGGGATATTCCAATATTCCTACCCTCGTAAACGAACCTGTCTGCCCTGAAAGTACTGTCTGAAATATTTGCTTTAAGCCACTGTAAATATTACGAACCAGCGGCATTCGGTTCAAGATTTTTTCGCCAATATTGACAACCGATCGACCTACAAAACTTGCTGTCATAAACCCGATCAACGTGATGATGATGATTGCCATCACCAGGCCAACGCCGGGTATTTCTATGGGAATATAGGTCTCGGGGTTATATACCGACGGGATATACGGAATTATCCAGCCATCCACCCATTCGACAAACGTCCAGATGAGATAGACCGTGATCGTCAGCGGAGCAACGACGATGAATCCCGTCAGGAAGTAATTTCGTAAGCGTGTGAGCGCGCTGGGTTTGGCGTGTTTTTCCACAATATCCAATAATAGCTGATTACAAGTCGAACAGGCTTAATATAGGTGGAGAATCACCCTGCGCAAATCGGAATATGGGATAATAGACAGGGTTATTCCACAGTTACCGACTTTGCGAGATTTCGTGGCTGGTCAACGTCTGTGCCCATCAAAACAGCAGTATGATAGGCAAGAAGCTGGATGGGTAATGCATAGACCAGTGGCACCACAAATTCTGGTGTGTCAGGCATGATGATCATGTGCTCGGTTTTAACAGCAGTTTCTTCTGCGCCACGCGCATCGGTGATCAAGATTATACGTCCGCCACGTGCCGCCACTTCCTGCATGTTTGAAACGGTCTTCTCAAATATCCGATCATGCGGCGCAATCACTACTACCGGCATGTCCTCATCAATCAAGGCAATCGGCCCGTGTTTGAGTTCGCCAGCGGCATAACCTTCTGCATGGATGTAGGAAATTTCCTTGAGCTTCAATGCGCCTTCCATGGCTAGCGGATAGCTGGTATCTCGGCCAAGATAGAGAACATCCTTTACCCGTGAGAGATCATGAGCAACTTTTTCTATTTCCTGTTCCAGCTTGAGTGCCTGTGTCGTCAGACGCGGCACCTCAATCAAGTCCTGGACCAGGCTTCTTTCCGCATCGGTATCCAAAATACCGCGTGCCCTGCCCGCACGAACTGCCAGGGCCGCCAATGTGGCCATCTGGCAGGTAAAAGCTTTGGTGGAAGCAACGCCGATCTCGGGACCAGCCAGTGTAGGGAACACCACATCCGATTCACGCGCGATTGTGGATTCACGGACATTTACGATCGAGCCGATATGTTGACCCTGCTCCCGGCAATAGCGCAGCCCCGCAAGAGTGTCTGCAGTTTCGCCAGATTGGGAGACGAATAGTGCCAACCCGTTTTTTGCCATGGGCATTTCGCGATAGCGGAACTCCGAGGCGACGTCGATATCGACCGGCAAGCGTGCATATCTTTCAAACCAGTATTTTGCGGTAAGCCCGGCGAGATAAGCGGTTCCACAAGCTGAAATCGTAACGCGGTCCAGTGAAGCAAAATCGAACGGCAATGCCTCTTCGGTAATAACCGTACCGCTGGCAAAATCCAGGTAGTTGGACAGAGTATGAGAGACAACTTCCGGTTGTTCGTAAATTTCCTTCTGCATGAAATGGCGATGATTACCTTTATCAACCATCAGCGCAGAACCGACCGATTGCTGCAAGGCGCGGTTTACAGATTCGCCTGTGCTATCAAAAATCTCCATGCCCGAACGTGTGACAGCGCACCAGTCACCATCTTCGAGATAGGTAATCTTGTTTGTGAACGGAGCAAGCGCAATCGCGTCTGAACCAAGGAACATCTCCCCATCGCCATGACCTACTGCCAGTGGCGGACCATTGCGTGCACCGATCAATAGATCATCGTGGTCTGTAAAGAGAATTGCCAGTGCAAATGCACCGCGTAACTGAGAAATCGCATTGCGGGCTGCCTCGCGAGGTTCCAGACCGGCTTTCAAATTACGTTCAACCAGATGCGCAATGACTTCAGTATCTGTCTGCGAAGAAAACTCGTATCCGTCGGCAACGAGCATGTCGCGCAATTCACGGAAATTCTCGATAATTCCATTGTGTACTACCGCAACGTTATCCGAGAAATGCGGATGGGCATTGGTTTCATTTGGTACGCCATGGGTGGCCCATCTTGTATGGCCGATCCCAGTCGTACCGTTTAGCGGATTTGTTTCCAGAACAGCTTCAAGGTTTACCAGCTTGCCTTCTGCACGACGGCGATCAAGATGGTTGCCTTCTACCGTGGCGACGCCTGCTGAATCGTAACCCCGATATTCCAGACGCTTGAGCGCATCTACAAGAAGCGGTGCGACAGGTTGTTTGCCAATCATCCCGACAATTCCGCACATAGCTGTTCCTTCCGGCTAATCTCGAATCAATTGGCTTGCACGGCCGCCAACCGTATTGCGTGCCTTGTATCGATTTGCAATGTCACTTTGAATTCAAACAATGTTGCAAACCCTTACCCGGAGTTTCGCATATGAGAGTTACAAAGCCATTGCCATGCATGGTTAACGCCTTGGGATCATAACTATTTTGATTTCGCCTTCTTCAAGGCTTCATTTCGCTGCCTGATCAGGCTTGCGTAACCTTCCTTGTTTACCTGCTTTCCCCTCGCAATCGCCATTGCGTCATCGGGCACATTTTCGACGACCACGCTTCCTGAAGCGACATAAGCATTATTCCCGATTGTGACAGGAGCGACCAATGCGCTGTTTGAACCGATAAATGCCTGTTTGCCTATTATGGTCCGGTGCTTGTTCATGCCGTCATAATTGCAGGTGATGGTTCCGGCTCCAACGTTCGAACCTTCACCAACACCGGCATCACCCACATAGGACAAATGATTGATCTTTGCGCCTTTTCCGATTTCTGCATTTTTCAGTTCACAGAAATTTCCGACACGCGAACCTTCCGCCATTTTTGTACCGGGTCTTAGCCGGGCATAAGGTCCGACTGTAACATTCTCAGCGACCTCACAACCCTCCAGATGGGAGAAACTTCTGACCTGGGCACCTGTACCGATAGAAACGCCCGGTCCGAAAACCACATTCGGTTCAATTACGCATTCGGGTGCTATTTCAGTATCATGGCAGAGAAAAACAGTTTCGGGCGCTGTCATTGATACTCCGTCAAGCATCATCTCTCGACGACGCCGATCCTGCCAAATCGCCTCTGCCTCTGCCAATTCAGCCCTGTTGTTCACTCCAAGGATTTGATCCTTGTCGCCCTCTAGCGCAACGACACGCAAACCCTTGCTGCGGGCAATTTCTGGCAAGTCAGTCAAGTAATATTCGCCCTTGGCATTGTCATTTCCGATAGCCCCCAGCAATTCCAATGCATTGGCACCGCGAAATGCCATGATCCCGCCATTACAGAAGGTGATTTCTTTCTCTGCTTCGCTGGCATCCTTGTCTTCACGAATGGCTACAAGTTCCGCGTTTTCCACGATCAAGCGACCATAGCCTGATGGCTCATTGGTTCGAAAACCAAGTACGGCGATTTCAGCCCCATCTGACAAGGCTTTTCTGAGGTTCATTAGCGTCTGCGCCGTAATCAGCGGCGTGTCACCAAACAGAACAAGTATATCATCATACCCTTCTTCAATTTCGGTTCTGGCTGCCATGACTGCATGGGCAGTGCCGTGTCTTTCTACCTGCTCGCAGAAAGAAACATCGCCAGCAATCTGCGTAACTGCGTCACGAACAGCATCGCTTTGTCGTCCGACGACCAGGACATGCTTGTCTGCCCCGGCTTCAACCGCGCTTTTAAGTACATGTGAGACCATTGGCAGCCCGCCAATCGGATGCAAAACCTTTGGCAGGCTCGAGCGCATTCGGGTCCCCTCGCCCGCAGCCAGTATGATATTCAGACAGCTTCTTGCCATTTCATGCATCCAGTTCTAAATCATCCAGATTAAACAGTTCATCTTGAACTTGATTCCACCCGGTCTTCAATCACAGATTGCTGGTAAAAATTTGCTTACTTGTCGTCGTAGATAATGTCAGATTCGAATTCAAACCAAAAATCCCGACATTGGATTGTTAACTACCCGATCAAGATCATGATCGCGAAACACTGGTTGTGACATTGCCATGAACCGAATGATGTATGCGCTATTTGGTGGTTTGGCCGGCTTCACGCTTGGGCTGGGTGTTATGCTTGTCTATCTGAATTTTGTGGCACCTCCGGCACCACCTCCGACAATCATACGGTATGACACTACGCGGGCCATTGAACTGCAACAGGAAGAGGCCGGCACAGAAGAAGCAAAGGCATCGACCGTATCCAAACCTGTGGAATCTGAAAATGTCATCTCCGTGTTACCTCGCGAGCCGGAAGGGGTAACGGTATTGAACAAACGTGACGAAGCCCGCCTGACGGCGGAACCAGCTATCGCCATTCCTGAAGCAGAAGAAAGTACCACGGCAACCGGCTTTGGCATTAGCCTTGGGTCAGCCGCTTCCTTCTCGGCATTGTCAAAACGATTTGCGGAAATCACGGAAACAAATGCAGAAATGCTGCTGGACCAGCTTGAGCCCAGGGCTACCTTGAAAGATACCGAAAATGGCCTTGAGGCTCAATTGATGATCGGGCCATTTGATACGTTGATAGATGCCCAGCAAGCCTGTACGAGCATCGCCCTTCCCTCAAACATCATTTGCATTGCAGAAAAATTTGAAGGTGAACTGATCGAACGCCAATAGGCTGGATTTGGTTCTGTTATCCAATTGTTCCCAGAACCGGGAACATTTCCAGGAGCCAGAAGGAAAACCTCTGCAATCCGCCGGTGATGAACAGGATACCCGTCAAGACCAACAATCCGCCCATGACTTTCTCTACCGTTCCCAGATGCTGGCGGAACCGGGTCATCAGGTTCATGAACGGACCAACAAACATTGCGGAAAGTATGAACGGGATACCCAGCCCTGCAGAATAAAATGCCAGCATTGTGGCACCCTCACCGACGCTGGCCTTCGCGCTGGCCATTCCAAGAATCACGCCCAACACCGGGCCAATGCACGGTGTCCAGCCAAAGGCAAATGCAAGACCCATGATAAATGCCCCTGCCAGACCGGCACCACCACCTTGAAAGCGTGCTTCGCGGTAGAGCAGGCCGATACGGAATATTCCAAGAAAATGCAGCCCCATTACAATGATGATACAACCGGCAATGATCGCCAATATGTCCATTTGGGAACGAACCAGCGCACCGATAGACGAAGCACCGGCGCCAAGCGCTACAAAAACCGTTGAAAACCCCAGAACAAACAGAACAGAAGGCAGAACCACGGTTCTAGCAGACACAATTGCCGCGCCACCGTCGGGTTTTGCATCATTGGTAAGATTTTCGAGCGAAGTTCCCGCCATGTAGCACAAATATGGGGGCACGAGCGGCAATACGCATGGGGATATGAATGAAATCATCCCTGCAATGACGGCAGTAAGGTACGAAATTTCACCAGTCATGAATTAGCACATATGCCCTTTTCTCGAAATTTTTAGCGATTCTCAGTCAAAGACCGCGCTTGCGAAGAGTGCTATCTCAAGATGCACTCACATAACAGTCACCTTTTGCTGAATTATTGTATCTGGTAGAAATCAATCGCATTCTTGGAGCCAACACGACTTTATGGCCCAATTTGCGAAAAACATCCGGAAAGTGAAACCACAATTTCCTTTAAAGTTTATTCACCGGCAACGAAGTTAGGTGTTGACCCCGCATTTACACATACGTATGTAT
>JBPCWJ010000257.1:0-2538 GCA_051009635.1 Rhizobiaceae bacterium | reverse complement strand
CAGAACATCATCTGAAATGTCTGATTTTCTGTAGAATCCTGGTGCCGTCGCAGGATCATGAACGACGTGAAGGATAAGGACATCGGCTCCAACATATTGCGCATATTTGCATGCCCACAGAATCGGTTTGTCGGAGGCGGACTCCAAGTTGACAGCAACGAGTATAGGACTCTCAGTCGTTGCAGGAAGTGCATGGTTTTTTGGAGGAATGCAGATACGGCCCTCTGAAAGAGATAGATGAGAAAAATGTGCATCCGATATCAGTTAATGTGACGATGTCCCTTTATCAAATATCGGCGAAATGCCCATCTTTTTCGGCAAGGTCTTTCAATAGGCCTGAAGGTTTCCACTGCTCGCCCTTAGCTTCGCGGAAAGTGCAGATTTTATCATAGACCTGGCGAAGTCCTAATTGATCGGCGAAATGCATAATGCCGCCGCGATAGCGCGGAAAAGCAAATCCGTTTAACCACATGGTGTCGATATCGCTGGCCCGAAGGGCGATACCTTCTTCGAGAATATGAGCGCCTTCATTGACCGCGGCGAGCAGGCAGCGCTCAAGTATTTCAGTATCACTGAAGGTCTGGGGCGTTATGTTGTTATCGGCTCGAAACCGGTCAGCAATAGCGGCAAATTCGGGATCCGGAATGGCCTGGCGTCGGCCGTCCTCATAACGGTACCAACCCTGACCCGTCTTGCGACCATGGCGGCCCAATTCGACAATTTGATCCGCCAGATGGGGGTAACGCGCTTCTGGGTCCCAGTCCGCTTTTTGGGATTGGCGCATGGAATAGCTGATATCCGTGCCCGATAAATCGCCTACGGTCAGCGGTCCCATCGGCATGCCAAACTCTACCAGAACACGGTCGATCTGTTCTGGAGAAGCACCGTCTTCTGCCAGGAACATAGCCTCTTGGACAAAGGGCTGGCGGCTGCGATTTGCTACGTAACCGGAGCATACGCTAGACAATACGCCAACTTTGCCGATATTTTTGGCCAAAGCCATTGCTGAGGCGATAACATCATCAGCGCTGGCTTCACCGCGCACAACTTCAAGCAACTTCATAACATTGGCGGGGCTGAAGAAATGTAGGCCGCAGACGTCTTGGGGCCGCGATGTCGCAGCGGCAATAACGTTTAAATCCAAAGAAGACGAGTTGGTTGCTAAAATTGCTCCGGCACGGCAGGTTTCATCGAGCTTGGCAAATATGGTTTTCTTTAATTCAATTTCTTCAAACACCGCTTCGATCACCAAATCAACATCGCTGAGAGTATCGTAAGAAGTAGACTTAGAAATCAGACCGATACGTCTTTCCCGTTCCTGTTCTGAAATACGTCCACGCGAAGTCATGCGGTCATAGGTTTTCGCGATGGTGCTGCTGCTGCGATCAAGGGCTTTTTCCGAAGCCTCGATCAGTGTAACCGGAATGCCGGCATCAGCGAGACTGATGGCAATTCCGGTTCCCATTGTCCCGGCGCCGATGACGCCAGCCGCGGCAATCTTGCGTGCTTTGATTTCCTTGCCAATGCCCGGAATTTTCGCAGCCTGACGCTCGGCAAAAAAAGCGTATCGCAGGGCCTGGCTCTGTTCACCTTTTTTCAGTTCGGCCATAACTATTTGGTCATTGATGACGGCTTGAGAAAATGGCGTGGTGAGCCCCATTTCAACGCTCTCGATTGCCTTAAGGGGGGCAATCTGGCCGCGCATTTTTTTACCGGCCAATTGGCGATACTCGGCCAGTGCAGTCTCAGTTTCGGCACTATTGCCTAATCCATTCTCGGGATCGCAAGTTTTGATAAAGGCCGGTTTATTTTTGATGATGCTGCCAGCAAATTCCATCGCATCAGATAACAAATCATGCGTAGATATTTCATCAACGACACCTAATTCTTTAGCCTTGTCGGCAGAAAAAGCGGTGCCATTGACAATGATTTCTAGCGCCTTTTTTACACCGATCAAACGGGGCAACCTTTGGGTACCGGTTCCGCCAGGAAAAATACCGAAGGTAACTTCGGTCAGGCCGAATTGTGTGTTTTGATCGCAGATACGGTAATGACAGCTAAGCGCCAGTTCTAAAGCTCCGCCGAAAACTGAATTGTGGATGGCAGCTATTGTTGGTTTGCGAACAGCATCAAACCGCTGGGTCACTGCGGTTAAAATAGGATCGACAGCTGGCTTGGAAAATTCCTTAATATCGGCACCGGCTGAAAAAATATTTCCTGCACCGGTGATGATCGCTGCTTCAGCTGCATCATCTGTTTCAAATTTCTCAATCGCTTCAATCAGGCCTCTTCGTGCCAGTTCGCCCAAAGCATTTACCGGGGGGTTTTCAATGCGGATGACGGCAATATTTTGATCGCAAGTGTAGGTTATTTGATCGTTCATCGGAATAGTCCTTAAATTTGGGGGAAAAATTATTAGCTTTATTGTCGCCACGGTGCGGCGAGCTTATCGGCAACCGCCGTGATGGTTTCGGCAAAACTTTCAGCCAACGGCGACAATTGTCGGCCAACCGGCCAGATAAAACCATATTCATATTC
>JBPCWJ010000256.1:0-4729 GCA_051009635.1 Rhizobiaceae bacterium | reverse complement strand
CCAAGTGCCAGAGCGTTGGAAACTTGGCGCTCTGGCCATCCCTTAAGGTAACGAACGATCCACGCCAGTGCGGCTGGCTTTGCTGTGGTCAATCGGAGGTTTACGATGCCAGACAGATTTGGGCCACGTGGCGTATTCGCGGTCATGATCCCTCGGCAAAACTCAAACATGCAGCCGGAATATCAGGCAATGTGCCCGCCTGGTGTAAGCAACCAGATGTATCGGTTTGATGTCTCCAATCAGGAAGAGGTTCCTGAAGCGCTGATCAGAGAGGTCGAACATACGTTAGGCTGCTGGCCCGACATGGTCATTTGCGGCAATGCTGTAGAAATGCGCGATTGGTCCATCGCCAAGCATGCAGAATATCATCGGCAGATTGCAGAAAAAATCCCCGGCATTCCGTTTGTCACAGCAACTGATGCCTGCACGGCCGCGTTGCGGACCATCGGTGCCAAGCGCTTGGGCGTGCTCTCTCCAATGACACCCGAATTGGCAAAGAGCGCAACAGATTTTTACGAAGAACTGGGTTTTGAGGTGCCCTATTCAACCTGGCTGAAAGCAGATGAGTCTATAGACATCATCAACATCTCGCGGGAGGCTGTCGACGCGGCGTTTGACCGGCTGGATCATGAAGGTGTTGATACCTTCCTTCACATAGGTGGAGCGCTTGGAATACTGGACAGAATTGATGATCTGGAAAAACGTCTTGGTCGTCCTGTAATTTCGATCTGCGCATGTACCTACTGGTACGCATTGCGAAAGCACGGAATTACCGATCCATTCAATCTCGGGGGTAAGATCACCCGGATGCAATTGCCGGAAGAATTCGCCTATACAGGATTGGCCGGAGAACTTGCCTCTTGCAGCGCCTGATTTAGCGACCCTTACCTGAAATCGGTAGCATTAACAGCAGTAGCATCCTTTCGCTGCGTATTCGCTCGAAATTAGTCGACCGGTAACATCGATACCCCAGCCCACTCCCCGCACAGATGGGTTCGAACATGTTCGAACATGTTGAAACTTGTGCACGCTTTATCGTCTCTCCATGCTTTGTGTACTTTTTGCCACTGAGGCGAAAGGGCAGGATTGAAATGGAAACTGACGTACAACTATGCTGCCGGCATTTGGAGAGAATAGTGCCTGACTTGAAATTCATCATCCGAAGGCTTGCCCGCGATGATGTACGATTCAAGGCAATCTGCAAGGATTATAGCGAAGCCATTTGTGCGGCCGAGCTACTAGAAAAAAACAAGGCCAAGAAAAGCCAGGCACCAAAAGAGTTGCAAAGACTGGCGGAAGATCTGCTCAGCGAAGCATTGCGATATGCCAACGATCACATGACTTCGATGTCTGGCAGCGGCACGTCAAAATAAAGATACCAGAATGTCCGGAACCTCAATTCAAATGCATTTGAATGGAACAAAAATGGCCCAGGCATTTGGAAGAAATCTTGACGGTGTGATCAAAATTGCTCGAACATCCGTATTGGCTGTCGCAATTGGTTCGCTGGTAGCCAGTGGAGTTTCAGCACAAACCTATGACGAACTCCTTGATGCAGGTGCTGCGACCACAGAACAAAACTTTTTGAATGTTCCGTTTGCCAAACCAAAGGATTGGAAAACACCTTATGGTAGCCCGAATTATTGGCCGACCAACTATCCCAGAGGTCCCATAGATCGTTCACCAAAAGACAAAACCTCAAAAGTTATTACGCTTGGAACAGGCGATCCGCCACCTAATCCCTACCGATTTGGTCCAGCCCATGCTGTAATCATCAATGATTTCCCCTACTTCATCGATGCAGGAGAAGGCTGGTTTCGTTCTGTCGGAAAAGCTGTTTTATCGCAGGGTGCGCTCGATCTGGCGACTACATTTGGTTTAAACAACATAAAATATCTTTTCCTCACTCACCTTCATGAGGATCATACGGTCGGATTGCCCTCATTCATCTCAGGTCCATTCAAGTTTGGTCCCGGGCCAGACAAGAAAATTTATGGGCCACCGGGTATCGATGAAATGATTTCACACATCAATTCGGCATGGCGGCTAGATCGCAATGAGATGTTCCAGGGTTCCACGACACAGAAGGCTGATGGCGCGACGGCAATTGGTGTTCCGGTCTGGCCGATGACAGACACCAAGGGCCGCAAGGTCTATGAAGATGATAACGTCACAGTAGAGGCATTCCCGACCAAACATGGGTTCCTGCAACACACCTATGCATATCGATTTACTGCGAAATCAGACGGACGGGTTATGGTGTTTGGTGGAGATGGCCATTACTCGGAAGGATTGGTCAATGCTGCGAAGGATGCCGATATTCTGGTGATCGAAGGCATTACCCGGAAGAACATCATGTTTGTTGTATGGGGCGGCGATACTGAAGAAGAAAAGGTGAAAATTATCGGCGCCTATCACATGTTTCCAAAAGACATGAAAAAAGTTCAGGATGACTCTGGTGTCAAACAAATCGTTTTGACCCATGTCCAGAATTATAACGATCCGGAACACTTTGATCGGCTGAGCGTCTTGAAGGAAATGCAGGATGCAGGCGTGAAAAACATTCTGCTCGCAGAGGATGGTGACCTCTACTGAGTAAACTCAAAAAATTTACTTCTGGCCCGGGCCAAATGCCCAGGCTATTTTGACGTTCAATTCTGTGATGATCCACCTGCATCCGCGCTTTTCTTCTCTGCCAGTTCCAGCAATGCCAATAGTGGTCCAAGGTATTCCTGCGGTGGGGACAATCTGTTGAGCCAACCCTTTACTGAAAATCCTCTGGAAATCGCGCGATTAAGTTGTCGCAATTTCCGGTTCATCTCCGGCTCGTTATCCAGCGCTTTCAGGATCGCGGCGTGGTAGACCATCATATGCGGTCCGTAAGGCCCACCGCGATCAAGATTCTTCACCATGAAATCCAGCGCATCTTCATAGTAGCCGGCGTGATACTGGGCGATTGAGAGCATATTGAGATATGGCTGACGAATGCTGGCGGGGTCAAGCATATAGGCAGTTTGGACCGGCTCTACGCCCTCTTCGGCACGTCCGGCGAAAGTAAGTGCAACACCGTAGTGAGAAAGCGCACGGCTGAAACTTGGCTGCGCATCCACAGCTTGTCGAGCGTACTCGACAGAGCGGTCGCGATCTCCTGAAATTCTTGTCGAGATTGAGAGTGCAACAAACGCGCGGGCATCATCTGGATTTATTGACAGGGCCTTGTCTGCAAGTTCACGAACACGCTTGTGTGCTTCTTGTTCGTTGGGCGTATGACCAAATGAAATTCTATAGGCTTCGATCAGCGCCAATCCACTATAGCCATGAGATGCATCGGGTTCGAGTTCAATAATTCTCTTCATGAGAATTCTTGCAGCGTCAAAGCGGGCACGATCGCTGGGCGGATTGATGATTGTGATGCCCTGTGTGTAGAGCGCATATGTATCATGGCGCAGCCATCTGCCACGCTCGATTTTTGCCGATTCTTCAGGAAGAAAAGCAACTGACAATGCGTTGCTTACAGAGCGGGCAATATCTGTCTGGGTCTGAAATCGTTCCCTTGCAGAATAGTCAAACCTCTCAGCCCATATTTGCTCACCTGACCCAATTGAAACCAGTCCAGCATTGAGCCGGAATTTGCCTTCCTGAGTTTGTAAAGTACCCTGAAGAATGTGCGTCACGTTCAATTCGGCCAATGCATTTTCATAGTTCTCATTTGCTTGAGAAATTCTCGATGTCGTCGAGTGTGCAATCACTCTCAGACCGCCGACACGGGTCAGATCCGTAATAATGTCCTCCGATACACCCAATGCTACCTGACTGACTGATCCGGCCTCACCGATCACCCTGAAAGGAAGGACTGCAATTACAGGTTTTCCGTCGCTGGCAATCTCAGCAGTTTGTCTTGTGCCGTTGTTGCTATCGGGGCTTTGCCAGATAAAGAGCAGGCCAACAATGGCAAGCATGGCTATGGCGAGCGCAGCCAAGGTAAGCATCGGCAAAGATTTTTGAGCTGAGCCGGATTTCTGTTGCCTGATTGTTGGTGCATCACCCAACTCGTCGGCTTCGCTCGTCTCGAATACCGGTACATAGGAACCCTTGGGGATCGTAATCTTTACAGGGTCGTCCCTCCCCTCGGTTAGGTAGAAATGCTCGATATCACGTCGAAGCCGTCTTGCTTCAAGCCTGACTGTCGGATCAGTACGCGGATCAAAATCGTCGCTTCGTCCGAAGACCTTTGTAGCTATGGTATAGCCCTTGATCCGGTTTGCTCTGCCAGCCAAAGTTTCCTCCACGATGAAGCGGAGAAAATTCCGGCGGCGTTCACTTGTTGCAAATTCTGAACTGGTTAGTATCCGCTCCAACTGCGCCATAACCGCCGATTGTTCAATCGGGGATGCAGAAAATTCTGCAGGCGTTCGCATGCTCATTCAATATAACCTTGGGTTTTGCAAACCTGCTGCAAGGATAACCCGCAATCAGTTTTTGCGTCCAGTGTTGTAGCGGAAATGGTAGAAGATTTAATGTTTAATATGAGAAGTTTATTTATTTCACGTGGTAAATTCTGGTCAGGATTTCAGGTGCCACCCTTAGGCAATCAGCGGCCCATCCAGCCTCCATCAACGGTCAGAATTTCACCGTGCACATAGTCCGATGCCGAGGATGCGAGAAAGACTGTCGGTCCACCAAAATCTTCCGGCTTGCCCCAGCGACCAGCCGGTATGCGCTCCAGAAT
>JBPCWJ010000255.1:0-7387 GCA_051009635.1 Rhizobiaceae bacterium | reverse complement strand
GGCAAGGATTTTTACGAAGCTGGCACGGAAAATCCAACGCAAGCCGGAACCATCCAAACTGTTGAATACAATGGTTTTTTTGCAAATCGCCTGAGCTTGGCCCTTTGGCCCCTGAACAGCGTCGCGCAAAGCTAACGGTGCCAGCACCGCGTCGCTTCACGCTCCTTGTCAGAGACCAAAATTCCGGCGCTCAAACGATTCCATTTAAACAAGAAACGCTCCAACAGCCAAAGCATGGAGTTCAAGTTGAATTATGCGTGCAAAATTTGGACCTCACTGAATTGTCTGATTGCTTGCCAGACTTCAGTTTTCGGTCATGCCATCCACTGCATGCAAAATTGCCTCTGGTGTAGCAGGGGCATCAAGATCCGGAAGCTTGCCGGGATTGATTGAAGCAATCGCATGATAGATCGCAGAGAACACGGAAGTTGCTAGCATTACGGGAGGCTCGCCGACTGCCTTGGACCGGTATATCGTCGGTTGCCGGTTTCCCTTTGATGCCCACAATTCTACCCTGAAATCTTCGGGAACATCTGTAGCGGTTGGTATCTTGTAGGTAGATGGTGCATGCGTGCGTAGACGGCCTTCATCATCATAGACCAGTTCCTCTGTCGTCAACCAGCCGGCACCTTGCACAAATCCCCCTTCAATCTGCCCTATGTCGATTGCAGGATTTAGCGACGACCCGCAATCATGAAGGATATCCACCCGGTCAATCTTCATCTCGCCAGTTAGACAATCTATGGTCACCTCCGCACAGGAGGCACCATAGGCAAAATACAGAAACGGATTTCCGGTCACACTTTCGCGCTCCCAGGTTATATTTGGAGTTGAATAAAAACCGGTAGCAGAGAGTTGAACACGCTCGTGAAAACATTGCTTGGCCAAAGAGCCAAACTCGATTTCGTGATTTCCCACATATACCTTGCCGTGCGAAAACCGAACCTTTTTGACGTCTCCCTGATAAAGGGTTGCGGCAAGCTGGGCCATGCGTCTGCGTATTTTTTGCGCAGCCCTTTGAGCAGCCATACCGTTAAGATCCGATCCTGAAGAAGCCGCTGTCGGCGTAGTGTTGGGAACCTTGTCTGTTGTCGTAGCCGTTATACGAACTTTTGAGATGTCGACGCCAAACTCCTCGGCAACAACCTGGGCAACTTTCATATACAGCCCCTGCCCCATCTCGGTTCCGCCATGATTGACCTGGATTGAACCATCAGCATAAACATGGACCAGCGCACCAGCCTGATTGAGAAATTTCAGGGTGAAGGCAATTCCAAACTTGACCGGATTTAGCGCAATTCCCTTCTTGAGCCATTTGCTTTCAGAATTGAAATTCACAATCTGTTGCCGTCGCTCATTATATTGCGAACTGCTTTCCAACTCGGCCACCAGTGCCTTCAGAATATTGTCCTTGACGACCATGCCGTAGGGCGTCGTGTCACGGCCTCTGCGGTAGAAATTGCGCTTGCGGACCGTCAATGGATCCTCATCAAGCCGTATTGCAATCTCATCCATCATGCGCTCGGCAAATACCATGCCTTGCGGACCGCCAAATCCCCTGAAAGCAGTATTGGAAACGGTATCGGTTTTCACCCGTTTTGAGTGAATACGAACCGCAGGATAAAAATAGGAATTGTCAGCATGAAACATGGTTCGATCATTGACACCCAGCGACAGATCCGCCGAATAACCACACCGGCCGGAGAAATTGACATCAACCGCTTCTATGATCCCCTTGCTATCAAATCCAGTTTCCCAATCGACAGCAAAATCATGCCTCTTGCCCGTTGCGACCATATCGTCATCGCGATCAAGACGCATTTTCGCCGGACGGCCCGTCATACTGGATGCCAATGCAGCAAGGCATGCCCACTGTCCCGCCTGGCTTTCCTTGCCACCAAATCCGCCGCCCATCCGGCGGCATTCGCAAACCACCTTGGCCTCTGGCTGACCCAGCATGCGGGCAATCAGGTGTTGAACCTCCGACGGATGTTGCGTGGAACACAGCACCTTCATCTCCCCGGATTCTCCCGGTAGCGCCATAGATATCTGGCCCTCCAGATAAAAATGCTCCTGGCCGCCTATATGCATGGAGCTTTTCATCCTCAATGGCGCCTCGGTCATCACACCTGAAAGATCCCCACGCTTGAATTCATAAGGTGCAAGGACCTCGCCACCCTCCTTCAAACCGTCTTCAACTGAAACGCTTGGCCTGATCTCTGATATTACAATCCGGCCAAGGCGCGCCGCTCTCCTCGCCTGGTCACGTGTTTCGGCGATCACAACAAAAACAACCTGGCTATGAAACAAAATCTCACCCTCGGCCAAAATGGGATCACCACCAAATGCCGGACCGCAATCATTGACGCCCGGAATATCTTTCGCGGTCAGCACCCGAATTACACCAGGCGCAGCGCGAACCGCATCGAGATCAATCCGCTTGATGTTCCCTCGTGCTTTTGGTGAAAGACCGGGCGCCAGATGGACAGTTCCGGTAGGCTCATTAACGTCATCTATGTAAAGAGCATTTCCGCAAACATGCATTTCTGCGCTGTCATGAGCCAGCGCCTTGCCAACGGCGATCTGATCAGTCTTTTTATCCCGCATCGTACTCATGAGGATGCTTTCTCAGCTTTTCTGGGGTTGTCGATACGAACATCATCTGCCTGACCAGAAGCTAACTCAATCAGCGATTTCCTCATCAGATTTTGTGCAACCTTTAACCGGTAGGCGGCACTCGCCCTCATATCCGATATCGGTTGAAAATCCTTCGCCAGTCTAAGGACAGCGACTTCGATATCCTGGATATCGTTCAAGCCCTTTCCCTCAAGCGCTGCTTCGGCCTGTTCTCCGCGTTTGGGCGTCGCTGCCATCCCGCCAAATGCTATTCGCGCTTCGGTAATCTTGCCTTTTGAAACCGTATACCGAAAGGCAGCCAGCACAGACGAGATGTCCTGATCATATCGCTTTGAGATTTTGTAGGCGCGGAATTGCTGATTGCGCTTCAATCCCGGCACATAAATCGCACTGACAAGCTCGCCGGGCGCACGATCCTGCTTTCCGTAATCAATGAAGAATTTTTCCAGCGGAATAGTGCGGGACTTCTTGCCTTTTACAAGCTCCAGATCACATCCAAGTGCAATCAGCATGGGCGGCATGTCCCCAATCGGCGACCCATTGGCAATGTTGCCGCCAATTGTGCCGGAGGCACGAACCTGTCTTGAGCCAAGCCTGCGCAGAACCTCACCAATATCAGGATCTATCGCCGACAAGACATCAAAGGCATCGGCATAGGTTGCACCCGCGCCAATCCTGACGCTGCTTCCGGTCTTCTTGATCTGCGCAAAATCGTTCGCTCTGCCGGTATAAATGATTTTTGGCAGATCTCTTAATTGCTTGGTGATCCACAGCCCGACATCGGTTGCACCCGAAACAATGGTCGCATCATCATTTGCCCGGTACAGTTTGGCCAATTGTCTGGTGGAGGCGGGAGCAGCAAAAAAACGCTTCTTGTCCCCCAGAAACAAGTCCTTGTCGTTATTGATCGCCTTTAGCGCTTTTCGTGTAGCTAATTTCCGCTTCGAAAGTGCGTCGTCAGCTCTTCCCTTGATTACCGCAAGGGCGGAATCTGCAATTGGGCGATAACCGGTACAACGGCACAGATTGCCCGAGAGCCAGTCATTTATTAATTGCCGATCAGCTTCTATTTCCTCGTGGTAAAGGGTGAACAGGCTCATCACAATTCCGGGTGTACAAAATCCGCATTGCGAGCCATGAAGATCGACCATTGCCTGCTGTACCGGATGCAGGTTCTCATCATTGGCAAGATCGTCAATGGTGACCACGTCTTTTCCATCAACCTGACCGAGCAACTGGATACAGGCATTTACGGACTCATAAATCAGATTGCCATTTTTCAAGCGGCCAATTGCAACTGTACAGGCACCGCAATCGCCTTCATTGCAGCCTTCCTTGGTGCCTTTGCTCCCTTCCCGGAGGCGCAAGTAATCAAGCAAAGTCTCATTGGGACCAACTTGGTCCAACCTGACTTTTCGGCCATTTCTCAGGAAAACCAGGTGGTTACGCGACATTATCCAACTTCCAGATACTCGTACATTTGAGTAGCCTAAGCCAGCAATCAAATTGATTCAATCTGGAAGAACACACAGACTTAACGTCGGCCGATTGAAATTCGGCTAAAAATGTCCGATCAAGTAGGCTAGGGTCAGTACCAGACTATTGGAAAAAGGGTTGCCGCAATGAAACCAGTCTTTCTGCAAATCAAAACAGAACCGGGTATGGCATACAAGGTCGCGGCAGAACTTGCAGATACCGAGATCGCGTCCGAAATTTATTCGACCTCGGGACAATATGATTTATTGGCAAAGATTTACGTAACTGATGATCAGGACATCGGCCACATTGTTGCAGATATCGCGCAGCGCCTAAAGCACGTGCGCGATACCTATACGATCATAACCCACAGGGCATTTTAGGATCCTGACCCTGATCTGAGACTACGCTGTTATCCTAAAGCGCGCTCATGATCAGCCCAACGATCCGGGCCTGAACCTTGGGGTCCTTGTCAATGCCTACATGGTCAACCGTGGATCCAAAGCTGCGAATGCTTATATTACTGATCGATCCCGAAAATCCACCGGCCGAGCGATAGGGGTTACCGCGCGCACTTCCGGGAATCCAGTAGTTTACGACGCGCGGAGAACCGGCAGTAAATGGCGGTGGTGCCGCAAAACCCGGATCAACCCCGACAACCAGCGCTACTGGAACACCAGCCTTTGCCAATGTATCTGCAAAACGAGGCGCTTCCTGACCGCCGACAGAATGGCCGGCAATCACGATTGGATAGGAAACCCTACCCTGCTTGGACCTGCTGATAATGTCTCGGGCCAAGCCTGACCACTGGCCATTGGAATATGATTTCGCGTTTACACCGCGTGCCCGCAGTGTTGCAGCCATTTGATCCATACCGCGTGAAAACACATTGGCAAACCCACGGATTAGATAAACTTCTTCCGCCTTGGCCGCTGGTGAAAAGCTCATCGTTCCAAAAGCAGTGGCTACCGCCAATGCAAGGCCGGCAAATTTTCCAATTCTTCGCATTTTAGTTTCTCGCTCCAGCTGATTCTATTGCAAATCGAATTTTGGACAGCATCTTCAACAAACCGGCCACGGATTCAAGCCTTTTTGGCCTACATCTGTGCGTAAACCCGCCCACATGCTGGAATATCGCTGTTCATATTCCGCTATCCACAGGCGGCAACCGGTTTTGTGAAATGCTCTAATGTCGGAAATGGCCAAAATCATGGCCCCAACATTACAGTTTTACCCATCCGGTTTTGAAGCTACGAAGCCTGCTGGAATCAGGGATTTATATCACCGGCTATTCAGAGTAGTTGAAAGGCAAATTCCGCTGTCTTCAAAACCGTTGCCTTGAACCAGATTTCGGATGAACGGCAATGCAGAAGGATAGCATAAGGCGTTGAGAGAAAATTATGGATATTCGTCGAGCCAGTGCCGCACAAATCGGACGTGAAATCGCCGCCAACCGGCAGGATCCCGTCGAAGTAACCGAACTATTTCTGCAATCAATTGCGAACGACGATCCGCAGTTCCATACCTTCGCGCGTTTAACGGAGAAAAGGGCGCGCAAGGAAGCGCTGGAAGCCCGGAATCGGGCCAGGTCTGGAATGACACTTTCCGCGCTGGACGGCGTTCCTGTCTCATGGAAAGATTTGTACGATAGCAACGGTGTTGAAACTGAATCCGGGACGAGACTTCTCCGGGGGAGAGTGCCGGATACGGATGCTGAATTGCTAAACCGTGCAAGTGCAGCAGGAATGGTCTGTCTGGGGAAGACCCATCAAACCGAGTTTGCCATAACCGGTCTTGGTATCAATGAAATGACGGCAACACCACCAAACGCAGTATTGTCAGGCCACGCCCCCGGTGGTTCTTCATCCGGTGCGGCTGCTTCAGTTGCGCTTGGTATGGCACCACTCGCTATGGGCTCCGACACGGGAGGCTCTGTAAGGACACCTGCCTGCTGGAACAATCTGGTAGGGTTGAAGACAAGCTTTGGTACGCTTTCTGGCGAAGGCATGGTACCGCTGTGCCAAAGCTTCGACACGCCAGGCCCGCTCGCCAGGACAGTGGAAGATGTGGCACTGGCATTCCAGATACTGGCCAGAATCTCCAATATGGAGCACGAAATTCCAAGCACAAACTCTCTTTCATTTCTCGTACCGGAATCTCATCTGTTCGAATCCTGCGATGAAACAGTACTGACTGCTTTTGATAACGCACTAAAGGCCTTGGAAAAGGCCGGAATCGAGATCCATCGAGAACCGGTGAAGATGCTTGACCAAGTGCAATCACTCTCAACGGTTTTGTATCGTTTTGAGTCATGGCGCCAATGGGGTGATTTAATCACCAGTCAAGGCGATAAAATGGATGCCCAGACCCGCAGCCGATTCGAACTCGGCAAAAACATCTCAAGGGAGCAATATCTTCAGGCACAGCTGGAACTGGACCGGCACCGGGCACAATGGCGTGAAGAGACGGCTAAATATGACGCGGTGATTTCGCCGACCGTTCCCATACTGCCGCCCAAAATCAAGGATGCGCTCGCTGATGACGATCTCTATGTGGAGGCAAACATCATGTCGCTTCGCAACACCAGACTGACGAATATGCTCGGCGGATGTGCATTAACGCTGCCCCTGGCTGAGCCCGCTTGCGGGCTTCAGATTTCCTGCGATGGGGGTGAAGACCTCGGATTGCTTGAAATTGGAAGCGCGGTCGAACGTATTCTTTAGGATCCTGCTCCTAAATATCCTTGACCAGTTTCCCATTGACCCAAACCTGCCGCACGGCCCGGTCATCTCCCATGATCATCAGTGCAAACAACATATCGTGCAGGCTTTCAGACAGCACGTGACGCTCGGCCATGATCGGAGTTGCCTCAGGATCGAGAACCACAATATCTGCAACTTTTCCCTTTTCCAGGCTGCCAATCTCATGGTCAAGGTGAAGCAGAGAGGCATTTCCCAGCGTCGCAAGATAAAACGCATCAAAGGCCGTCATTCTTGCACCGGCCAATTGGGAAACCACATAGGCATCACGCATGGTAGCCAGCATGGAAAAGCTGGTGCCCCCGCCAATGTCACAGCCTATGCCGACATTGACCGGATTGTCTGCATTTCTGACATGCTTGTATCGAAAAAGGCCTGAACCCAGAAAGTTATTCGAAGTTGGACAATGCACAATCGACGAACCCGCTTCGCTCATCCTGTTTAGTTCGCGCTCGGACAGATGAATTCCGTGCGCAAAAAACACCCTTTCACTCAACAGCCCAAAACGCTCATAG
>JBPCWJ010000254.1:0-4413 GCA_051009635.1 Rhizobiaceae bacterium | reverse complement strand
GGAACATTCTCTTCAAGCCATGGCGCGAGCGCTCCATCGTCCAGAAGGTTTGGCCCCTCGGTCATTTTTATCCTCCCCGGTATCAATCCGATTGACCAAAGAGTGCGCCTGGTCGGGTAAACCGTCAAGTTTGGATCGCATTAAAATCAAATAAGCAGTCTTCCTTGCTCTGAATTGATTGCACCATGGCCCAGTCATTGCTAGGGAAGCCTGCGCTCCGAAATCGAAAGCCGGTATTATTGATATGGCTAGAGTTTCAGGGCCTCGAATAGCAGAATATTCGGATCTTCTATGTCCAACCGGTTAGCCAGCGCGCTCCGTCAAATGGGGCCCAAACTTCTGATAAGAAGCGTGATATTGATCGCGTTGCTCATCGGTGCCGGCGTTTTGGTCAATCAGTACCAGTTTGAAGATATAATAGAGAGTTTCGGATTCGCTTCCGGGAATAATGCCGGTTGGCTCAATGGTAGGGTGGCTTTCTTTTGCCTGGCCGCTTTATTTACCGCTTCCGGTGGGCCACGACAGGTTATCAGTTTTTTTGCTGCTTATTTTTTTGGGCTTCTTCCCGGTTTCTTTATTGCTAGTGGAGCGACGCTAGCCGGTTGCGCAATCGCGCTGACAGCAGCACGTATTTTTGGAGGAACTGCACGCAAGCTGGTTCGCGGCAGGGTAGATATTGCATTGCAAATTTGGGCCAAAAATGCGCTGGAAATAACCTTGCTGCTGCGTTTGTTGCCGGTTGGTTCAAATCTTGTAACCAACGTAACTGCAGGCGTGGCTGGTATACCGGTTGTCGGCTTTCTATTGGGATCAGCGCTCGGTTATGCGCCGCAAACAATGGTTTTCGCGCTAATGGGTTCCGGCGTAAATATCGGTTCAAACACGCAGATTATTGTTTCGATTGCCCTGTTTGTGGTTTCTGCAATTCTTGGTGTCTGGATCTATGCCCGGTATCGCAAGAGCATTCGCAGCACCGGCCAGAGCACGATCTAAATTTTTCCGAAAGTGGTTGCGGCTATTTTTCCTGCCATTGAGGTGCTTTGGTCCGCTTGCGAAGCCAGGTTACCCCGAACAGATCATAAAGCCCGATCAATGCGCGATTGAAATTATTGTACTTCGAGACACCTGCTATTCGCGGCCGATCATTGACCGGTACATAGGCTGTCTTGAGACCATAGGTCTGGAACATTGCCGGCATATAGCGATGAATGCTGGTGAAGAACGGCAAGCGCAGATAGGCCTCGCGCCAGAATACCTTGATGCCACATCCCGTATCGGGGCAATCATCCTTGAGCACAGTATCGCGGATCCAGTTCGCCGCTTTCGATGCCATACGCTTTGAACCGGTATCCTTTCGCTTGGTACGGATACCGCCAACAAGTGCCACGCCGTCTTTCTTGCCGGGCTCCGCCAGTTTCCGTAGCATCGCAGGCAAATCATGCGGATCATTCTGGCCATCGCCATCCATTGTTGCAATCACCGGAAAGCGGGCCGCGAGTATTCCGGTTCGCAAGGATGCAGATTGTCCTGCATTGGTTTTGTGCCGGAGTAATCTCAGCTTTTTGCGTTCCTTCTGCAGTTTTTTGATTTCGGCGCTTGTATCATCAGATGAGCAGTCATCGACGACGATTACCTCTCCGAGGATATCGTCTGTTAGCGCGTCAAAAGTCTCCAGGACCAGCCTGCCAATATTGCCTTCTTCATCGAAGGCCGGAATAACTACTGAAACTGCCATTGCGTGCTTTTTGATATCGCTTGGGTGAATAAGGTTTGTTGCTTAATTGAAACTATCGACGCCGAATATTGTCAAATTCGATTCTGTACGATGCATCAGCTTGACTTGGAGGAGCGTAAATCCCATACACGCGCCGAATTTACAAGAGTGTTATCGGGAGCGATAAAGCGTGCTTGCAGTGTCCGAAAATGCACAAGGACATCAGGACCCGCATTCTGTCTGGTGGCCGCGTACGCTCAAGATAGTTGGGCTTTTCCTGATTTTGCGGCTCATCTCCCTTTGGTTCAATTCCACCGAGCTGTTCTTTGACGAGGCCCAATATTGGGATTGGGGCAAGGAACCGGCTTTCGGATATTTCTCCAAACCGCCAATGCTTGGCTGGATCATTGGTCTGTTCACAGCGGTTTGCGGAAATGGAGAATTTTGCGTCAGGCTTGCTTCCCCGGTCATGCATTCCGGTACTGCGCTGCTAATCTATCTCGTGGCCGCAAGGATGTTTGATCCACGTACCGCATTCTGGTCGGCACTGATTTACATCACCCTTCCGGCGGTCACACTTTCCTCGACGCTTATTTCCACCGATGTCCCCTTGCTGTTTTTCTGGACGCTTGCCCTGTATTTTTTCCTGCGGCTCGAGAAGGAAGACAAACTCTCCGATTCTGTTTATCTGGGCCTGGCGCTTGGTGCGGGGCTGATGTCGAAATATGCGATGATCTATTTTCTGCCCTGTGCAATCATCTATTGCCTGGCAGTGTCAGAACGCCCGCATATGTTGTTGCGGCGTAATTTCTGGATTGCCATCGCTGTTGCAGCGCTTTGTGTTCTGCCCAATATCATCTGGAACATGCAGAATCAGTTTATCACCGCTTCGCACACCGGTGAGAACATTGGCTGGGGTTCCGGATTTCCCCATTTCAAGGCGTTTGCTGAATTCTTCTTTTCCCAATTTGGCGTATTCGGCCCGATCACCTTCGGCATATTCCTCGCCGCGATTGTGAGATTGCCGGTCGAGGGAATGACCCGCGCGCAGAAATTCCTGCTCTGTTTTTCCGTGCCGGTCATCGCCATCATCTGCTTCCAGGCTTTGATGAGCAAGGCCTACGCCAACTGGGCAGCCGTCACCTATATTGCCGCGACGATTCTCGTTGCCGATCTCATGGTCAACACCATTCCCGAATTCTGGCGGCGTTTGTCGCTTCCCATTAATATCGGGGTTTTTGCGGTCATTTCTTTGGCCGTGATCTTCAGCCGTCCCGGTCAGCTTCCATTGCCGGAAGAAGTTAAGCCGTTTGACCGTATGCATGGCGCCCGCGAGATCGCTGATGCAGCCAGCGAACGGCTCAAGGACAAGGATTTCGCCGTGATCCTGACCGATGACCGCCGCCTGTCCGCGCTGATGAATTATTATCTGCGCGATATCGATGTTCCCAAGCGCGCCTGGCAATTCCACCCGGTACCGAACGACCATTTCCAGCTTGTGAAACCGTATAAGCGTGACCCGCAGACGCCGGTATTCTTCATTACCGACAATCACAATCCGGCAGGGATCATCGGACAATTTTCCGATGCCGAATTCCTCGGCCAGTTTGAACCAACGGCAGGCGAAACCGATTCGGTCTGGTTCTATTCGCTAAATGGCTATGGTTCTTCTGCATCTGGTGGTAATTGAATTTCATAATGAAACCGCCGCAGCTCGATTCGGAAACGATTACGCATCCATCCTCACCCTCCGCCATGGCCGATGGAGAGGAGACCGCACGCGTCGCCATCATTGCGGCCTGGGGCGTATTGATTGCCACGGTCATCTTCACCACCATGCCTGCGATCGATCTGGCAGTCTCGCGATATTTTCTGGGCGAGAATGGCAGGTTTATCCTGGCGGATTCCGATTTCTGGAAGACCTTCCGCACCATCACCCTTCGCGGCTTTGCCTTCTGGTATGTGGCAATCCTTGTTTGCGGCTTCTGGACCTGGAAGAGCAGGAAGCCGATTCTGGGCCTGAACTGGCTGAAATTCATGTATCTTGCGCTTTGCACGATTGCCGGGCCGCTTCTGCTTACCAATGTTCTGCTGAAGGAGCATTGGGGCCGCTGGCGCCCGCGCGAAGTCACCAATCTGGGCGGCACGGAGGAATTCACGTCACCGCTGGATCTGTCCGGCACCTGCGCTGACAATTGCTCCTTTGTTTCGGGCGAAGTCTCCTCAATGGTGATGCTCTTCATCTCGCTCGCCTTCGTCTCGACCCGCCTGCGCCCGCTTTTCTACGGGCTGACCATCGTCATGGGCGCGTTTTCCGCCGTCCTGCGCGTGGGGCAGGGCGGTCACTTCCTCTCCGACACGCTGTTTGCCGCTGCCCTCATGGTGCTGATCGCCGCCGGCCTCTACTGGCTGATCTTCCTCGGCAAGAACCCCGTCGCCTCTGAGACGGAAGTGAACTGGAAACGGTTGATACCGGGGCGATAGGGCAAACTCTGAACCCAGTCTCCCCCCTTGCGGGGGAGCATTTGTCTGCTTTCCGTTTGCATCTCCATGCAAACGTGCGTTCACGCGCTGGCACTTTTGTTCCAAAAGCTTGCGCTACCACGCAGGGGCTCGCTTGTCGCTCGCGTCATGTTCCCAAGCGGTCGAAGAGGCCGCCGCCGCTTATGCGGCGCGCAACGCAGGCGTCTCCCGGCAGG
>JBPCWJ010000253.1:0-2807 GCA_051009635.1 Rhizobiaceae bacterium | reverse complement strand
GTGTAGCGCAGGGTGTTGAACTTTCCGTACGAATTCCGTGGAAAGGCAAGGACAGGCGGGCATTTGTCGATCAGGCCATTGCAGACGGAATAACCCGGATTATTGCGGGCGGTGGGGATGGAACGCTAAACAAGGTTTCCAATATCCTTATGAAGAAGGGCCGTGCAAAGAAGGTTTCAATGGGAATCATGCCACTTGGTACGGCCAATGATTTTGCCTTTGGCGCCGGAATTCCACGAGAAGATCTGAACAAAGCGCTCCTGCTTGCTGCTACCGGGACCGCTACAGCAATTGATATAGGCAAGGTGAACGGGCTTCATTTCATCAATGTTGCCAGCGGCGGGTTCGGCGCTGAAATAACGGCGACAACACCACAGGATCTAAAAGCAGCGTTGGGAGGCGCAGCCTATACGCTGATGGGGCTGGCAAAGGCGCTGAAACTCAAACCCTATAATGCGAGTGTGGTTGGAACGGACGGCCAGTCAAAAGAAGTGTCGATGATTGCCATGGCCGTAGGAAATAACAGATTTGCGGGCGGCGGTTTTGAAGTCGCACCGAAGGCGGATATGCGCGATGGCCTTCTGGATCTGAGCATTTTGAGCAATGAAGTGCGTCTCGATCCGGTTGCGATGGCGGCAGAAATTGCTGATCCCTTTAATAAGGACAACAAGGTGTTTCACTATCGCCAGGAGCGGTCATTTTCAATTCAATCCGACCGGCCGCTGCACATGAATCTGGATGGAGAGCCATTGATCGATACAAGGTTTGAATTTGAAACAATCAAGCGCAAACTATCGGTGGTGCTTGGAAATCAGACCGGCAATTGAATTAGGCATCCGGGTGAACTGATACGGTTTGGACGATAAATGTGGATTATCGAGAATTGGGAATATATTGTCTTTGTTACCCATCTCGTATTGGCGACAATCGTAACTGCTCATTCAGTTCTTAATAAAAGAGATACACGGGCGGCCATTGGATGGACCGGATTGGCGTGGCTGGCTCCAATCATTGGCTCAGTACTTTATTTCTGTCTTGGTATTAATCGGATTCATCGAAAGGCCATCCGGCTTGGATTGCAGGATGCGCTGAATGAAAATCCTGTTTTCCTTGTCAATCAATCCGATCTTGAACGGGTCAAATCGGCGACCGCGCAATATCCCACACTTGCCGGGCTATCCTCCGTGGGCCGGACCCTTAGTGAAAAAGATGCCGTTCCCGGCAATGAGATCACTGCATTGATTGATGGTGACCAGACATTTCCGTCAATGGTGGAAGCGATCAACGGTGCAGAACGATCCGTCGCGCTTCTCAGCTACATATTCGACAATGATCGCGCTGGTGAGGAGATAATCCAGGCTCTTGTAGATGCCAGTAAGCGTGGTGCGGAAATCCGTGTCCTGATTGATGATGTTGGTTCGAAGTACAGCAAGGTCAATGTCGTAAAGCGCTTGCAGGACCTGAAAATTAATGCAGCCAGCTTCCTGCCGACGAAGCTCGGAAGGCTCCCCAAGTTCACCAATCTACGTAATCACCGCAAGATTTTGGTAGTGGACGGGAAGATCGGCTTTACCGGCGGAACCAATATCAGGGAGGCACATTGGCTTGGTCTGAAACCTGATGGTCCAACCCAATGTCTGCATTTTCGATTAAGGGGTCCGATTGTTGCTCATCTTCAGGAAACATTTGTAATTGATTGGGCTTTTGCCACGGGAGAACAATTGTCAGGTGAAACCTGGTTTCCCGAGCTGGGACGCAAAGGCAGTGTCTGGGCGAGGGGCGTGGCGCATGGGCCAGATGAGGATTTTGAAACGCTTGCAAAGGTCATGTTTGCAGCCCTTGGCAGCGCACAGAAACGCGTTCGGATTGTTACGCCCTATTTCATTCCGGATTCACGGCTGATGGAAGCATTGGCAGTTGCAGCCTTGAGGGGCGTTGAGGTCCAAATCTACCTGCCTTCCGACAATAATGTACCCATCGTCAATTGGGCTGCCGCAGCGCAACTGGGAATATTTGTCCAATATGGTTGTAAGGTCTACAAGACGCGGCCGCCCTTTGATCACACCAAATTGCTCCTGATTGACGACATATGGGCCCTGATCGGTTCAACCAATTGGGATCCGCGAAGTCTACGTTTGAACTTTGAGTTCAATGTCGAGTGCTATGACGAAGACTTTGTCTGCAGGCTGCATCAGATCGTGGATGAAAAGGCGCAGGATGCCGAAGAGATTACGTTGCAGCAAATCCAGTCGCGCAATTTTCCGATCCGCCTGAGAGATGGTCTGGCACGTCTTGCCTCACCCTATCTTTAGGCGGACGGATTCTCAATCTTCTGATTGCTTTCTGGAGCTCCGGGCATCCTTGATGCGGAAATAGATAAACAGACTGATGAAAAACAGGAAATAGAGGCTCAGCATCAGGCCGATTTGTTTCGTGACCGACCAGTCTGAATAACGCACGATCATAATTCCAATGATGCCCAGCGCAATTGCAAGAAATGCTATTCGACGGTTGGTCATGATTTTTACCTGCGACAATTCCTTTTCAGGAATATGTCTGCTTAATGGGCGGCAGGCAAGCGGGATGACATTTCGGCAAAAAAAAGTCCCCGGAGTTCGTTGACCTTCAAGAATTGCAGAGCCGCCAATTTTTTGTTTGGCGGCTCCTGCATTAACAGGCAATCCAATTTGCCTGACTCTTTTGGACGTTAGCCACAGCTATTGGTACGCATGCAGTTACGCATACGGTCACGCATGTTTCCGCGCCAGTCGCTTCCATCTTGGAAACCGTCATGGCCGCCGTCGCGT
>JBPCWJ010000252.1:0-2725 GCA_051009635.1 Rhizobiaceae bacterium | reverse complement strand
GCTGATTATGTGGAAGGCAAAACCAGCGACACTTCTCTGGTCAATGCAGACACCTATAGCTTCAATTGCTCTGTGGCCATGCCGCTCGATGATCCCCTTGCAGATAAGGAATGGATCACTCCATCTGATCTTGACAACAAACCTCTGGCAACACTCCATTCAAAACACGAGGTATACAAGAACATGGAGCGTGTTTTCTTTGAAGCGGGGTCAAGATTAAATGTTCGACACACTACTCAATATTTCATTCCTCTCCTGACTTATGCAGAAATGAAATTCACCTATGCTATCGTTGATCCGATCGCTGTAGAAAGTTACAGGATCTACAAACGGAACAACGAGCAGCTTGTTTTCAAACCCTTTTCGCCGGAAGTAAATTATCAGGTATCCATCCTGGCTCCCAATCACCGCCCAGCATCATTGCTCGCGCAATCCTTTGCAGAACAATTCACTCGCGAAGTCATAAGGTTAGGCGGAGTTCAGGTGCAATAGGTGACAGCAATTACGATGCTTTCCGGATTGCTAAATCCGATCTTCTATATGAATTAAGTTGCCCCAAATGGAGTTTGGTAAGCAGCTCCATCATGATTCAAGGAATCCTTCGATCTAGTCAGAAGTTACGGCCAATGTTGGCGGACAGACGCGCTCAACTTCCTGCCGCGGTCAATATTGGTCAGGGCAATCCGATGAAATTGTATTTGAAAGTCGACAGTGCCGGACTATTGAATTTAGGTTGCTTTTGGACGCTTTCCAGGAGCATTGACACTGTCTAGGTTGGTATTGTGACATGTCGAAAGATGCAGGGTAGCAGTTTATGAGCAAGCGTCCCAACTTTGTACTATTTATCACCGACCAACATCGCGCGGACTATCTTGGTTGCTACCATCACCCGCTGGTGCAGACACCGAATATTGACAAAATCGCTGAACGTGGCGTGGCTTTCGACCGATTTTATGTCGCCAGTCCTGTCTGCATGCCAAATCGCGCGAGCCTGATGACCTGCCGAATGCCCGCAAATCATGGCGTTCGGATGAACGGAATTCCGCTCTCTAGACGAAATGTAACCTTTGTGGAACTGCTCCGTGAAGCCGGATACAAGACAGCGTTGATCGGCAAGAGTCATTTGCAGACATTTACCGGGTTCGGTCCTACCGCCAAAATGCCGGAGCCAAGGAAAGGCTACTATCGCGCAAATGATGAACTAACCGAAGCCGTTCGCCACGATTTGCGCAATCAAGCATACAAATTGGAAAGTCCTGAATTCTGGTCAGGAGAGGAACCGGCGGTACCGACACCATTCTATGGGTTTGATCATGTGGAGCTTGTCACCGGCCATGGAGATCGCGTTGGCGGTGATTACAAGGCATGGCTGCTGGAGCGAGAACCAGATGCTGCCAGTCTTATAGGCCCGGACAACCAGCTTCCACACAACTACACCTGCCCGCAGGCTATTCGTACGGCCGTGCCGGCGGAACTATATTCAACAACTTATATAGCAGAGCGGGCAGAAGCATTTATTGAGTCCCAGCGCAATAGCGATCAACCCTTTTTCCTTATGGTCAGTTGGCCTGACCCACATCACCCATTTAACCCGCCGGGCAAGTATTGGGACATGTATGATCCGGACGATATGCCTGTCCCGGATGCTTTCAGGCACAATGACTGGGTGCCACCGCCACATGTTGCAGGTGTTCATTCATCTCGTGAACAGGGGCGGGCCGTACTTAAAGGCACTAATGCGATTGGCTGTACGGCGCGCGAAGTTCAGGAAGCCCAAGCCCTGACATGTGGAATGATCACCATGATCGATGATGCTGTGGGTCGAGTGCAAAAGGCAGTTGCATCAAGTGGACGACAAGAAGATACGATCGAAATATTCACAACCGATCACGGTGATCATCTCGGCGATCACCGGCTGTTGTTCAAAGGTGCCGAACAATATGAGCAAATAACCCGGGTTCCATTCATTTGGGCTGATCCGGCTGGTGAAAAGGGTGCAAGAAGCGACAGCATCGGCCAGACACTTGATATTGGCACGACAATTCTCGAACGGGCACATTGCGAACCCGCCTGGGGCATGCAGGGTCTTGATCTCTTTGGTCCCCAGACGCGCGAAGCAGCCTTCATTCAGTACTCCCATCAAAAACCCATGGATGAAATCGGAGTGGAGCCTGAAATTCACACGGTTCGCGATACCCGCTATCGTTTATCCGTTCTGAAGGATATGCAATGGGGCGAACTCTATGATCTTGAGGCAGACCCGTTCGAATACAACAACCTATGGGATTGCCCACATAACAGGAATGAAAAGCTAAGGCTGTTGGAATTGCTGGTGCGCGCAGAAATTGATCATGTTGACCGCACACCATTCCCGATAGGGCGAGCCTGATTATCCTTCACCATTAAAATTTCGCGGAAACTGCATTTCGAATTCAAAAATTGGTCTAGGATACTCGAACGGACGCGCGTGTTTTGTGGTGGACAAAAAACAACACCAACGTTGCAGCAACTGCACCAATCCAGACAATCTCGGTAGAGGCCATAAGTAGGACAGCAAGCACAATCCTTGCGACCGTCTCCCAACCAGCAAGCGCATGGCGATCAAAGTTCGCCAGTGCAATTACGCCGCCTGTTGCGCTTGCTGCCTTTGCGGCCGCGACAATTACCAGGGCTGAACCAATGGCGACCGGATTTTCGGCAGTCAAATCGGGGATTGTGATATTTG
>JBPCWJ010000251.1:0-2889 GCA_051009635.1 Rhizobiaceae bacterium | reverse complement strand
ATCTGCTCGCCCTTTGCAAAACGCCATGCATCAGCAGGCCTCAATATATTACCAAAGACGCCTGCATCCAGGGAAAGGCCGGTATGCAGATGGGATTCACCCCAAAGCGGACGGGCAGGAAAGCTGCGATTGGCATAGGGTGAATATGATTTGGTTGAAAAACCGCTTTTTGCTGCTTCCTCTGTCGGCTTGATCTGCGCGATCGCAGAGCCACATGAGATGGCTGTCGATAGGGAAAGAGCCAGCCCTACTACCATGTGGACTGGTTTAATCTTCTTGTTTTTCGTCATTTATTTCCTCCATTGGTGCAAGCCAAATCATTCGATTTCCAAGGCTGAACTTACTTGCCGATTTTCCCCGTGACCAGCATCAGGGTACGGACGAGCTTCATGATGAGTCGCTCCGAAACACAATTTGGTGGGAAATTGCGAGCCCCCGAATGATTCAGGTTAACTTGATAAAGCAAATTTTGGCAACTGGGGAGCGCGATATTATTTATGAAAAAATTCGATGCATTAGGGTCAATATCCCCTTCAAATATAAATCGGGGCGGCTTATGGCCGCCCCGTTCATTTATCAAATATTGTTTCGGTGAAAATCTACCCACCGTATCCAATGGTGTTGGTCAGGTGAAAACACCCATGATCAACGCGCCGATAAATATAAATGCTGCGCAAACCAACAAAAAGTTCATCTTGTTGACGAGTTCCATATTGGGCTCCCTGTTTGCCGCGGCCTTGACCGCGCATAAGACCAAAGTTTAAGGCCTCACAGGTTTCCGTCAATCCAGAATTGTTGCTGCACTGCACATTCTGGACCTATATGACTCCAATCCGCTTGATGGTATTTGCAGAACATCATGAAAAACTACGGCAAATTATATTGTTAACGCCAGAAGAAAAATCTTTCCACAAATCAGTTTATTGCAGTGCAAACAATCGATTATCAGGCAAAAATACGGCAAATGAAGAAATTTCTTTCAAATTGGCAAAAATTTGCGCTGCATAGGCCCTAGTAAATCCATTGTTCCCAAATTCGGACCATCAGATTCTCACCAGGCTTTATCGCGCCTTCCCGCTCTACCCAGGCCACCAGGCCGCGGCGCATATGAGCGGCATCCTTGAATGCCAGCGCCATGTCTGTACTTCTCCAGTCAACCTCAGAATCGCTCTTTACTTCACCGAGCGGCCCTCCAGTCCTCGTTGCGCCGACATGACGGGCAATTTCTCCGCCTGCATCCCGGCAGGGCGCATTGTAACCATCGATACGCAAGGTTACGCCGCCCTCAAACATCAATAATGTTCTGGGCGGCAGGAAACTCATATCCGGGATTCCCTCAAGAACCAGATTGGTGCCGATCCAGCCGGGCTTGACTTCCTTCAACCCCATATCATCGGCAATCAATGCCAATTCCTCGACAGATAATATTGAGACCTGCCGTTCGTTGCGCATTTCCGTACCGCGCTTGTACCACGGCTCACGACCGCCCGAAGCGCGTACGAGGCCAGCATGATAATCTCCTCGAATTCCGTCATAACTCAATGGGAGTTCATCAACTGGTTCAGATACGAAATTCTCGCCCTGAGCCATCAGAACCTGCGCAACGGTGGCATTCAACTTCCTTGCACGAACTATTTCACGTTCATTGCTGATGTTCTTCTCTGGCCTGTTCATCATCTGCTCCGCCGTGGTGCCCGGATTTTTGACTTTGTTCTGCTCGGTGATTTGAAAATTCTACTGCGCTTCAAGGACCAATTGCCGGGTAAATGCCATGGCCTGACCGTCGCAGCCTGACGCAATCATCCATCCAAGCAGATCCACCGGATTTTGGGTGTTTATTTCCTTTGGCAAAGAATGCGATTGCACCAGAGCACGACCGCCCCCAGCCTTGATAAAGATTTCACCTTTCTCCAGCGGCACGGAGCCTGGAAGCTGAATTTCTGATATGCCCTCGCGCATGGTCAATTCAACCTGTTTATCTTCGTCATCGCCGGCAACTGCAACCATCAGAACGTCCTTGTCTGATTTACGGCCAAGTTTGATTTCGCTGTCCCGGTAGCAACCAGCACCATCGCCATGTATGGAAATTACCCATGGATCATCAAGCCCTCTGGGCTTTGGGCGGTTTCCAAAACTGCGGGCAACACCAAGCGTATCGGCATTTTTCTTTTCACCAGACAACAGATCAGCAATTTTGGAGATTGTAGATCGTTTCTCAGCTTTACCCGGTTCAGAATTCTCACCTACCGTTTCAACAGCATCTTCTGTTACGGTGATCGAGGCCGGACCGGGAATGGCGTTTACACTGCCGTCTTCGCCAAGCAAGGTGACAACGGTTCCCTCCGGAATATCGATCGTGTCATCCACATTCAAAACCTTCCCCGGAGCATATTCTTCCGCTGGAGGCTCTGCAGCCACGACGACATACTGGCTTCCAGCAAAAGCCGTGGAAATTGCGCTGCCCAAGAGCAGGAATAGTGCTCCTGCTATTATTCCGGCCCCACTCAAATAATCTTTCATGGGTGTGTCTCCTACTTTTCGCTCAAGACTATATCTACCCCGGATTCACCATTTTCCAAGCGCTGAAGATGAAAACCGGCCAAACAGTCCCCCGGCCAGCGCTCAACAAACTCGGCAAATGCCTTCTTTGCGCTCATATCGCCATTACGGAGCAACTCGAACGCCAGATCATATTCTTCCAGGCACGACTTTTCGGCATCATCCCCCAAGGGTTCAAATGCTTCAATTCCAGTCGATTTTCCTTTCAAATATATAGTACCTGATGGTCTGAAATGGTGTGCATTTGATCGCTTTACAGTCTCGGAGCTGATGCAAATACGGGTACCGACATATTTATTGGCACCTTCCAGGCGCGCAGCAGTGTTTACC
>JBPCWJ010000250.1:0-7032 GCA_051009635.1 Rhizobiaceae bacterium | reverse complement strand
GTGCTACGCCCATGCCGCGCAGTCCCATCCGCACTGTCAACGGACTGGATACGGTGTCGCCGTCCTGCAAGCCGATAAAATAAACCTCCGCGCCTTCAGGTGCAGGCGTCTCTCCGGCAACCACGTTGCCTGTCATCAGGAACAAGGTAGCTGCAATACCAAGGATTTTGGTGATCATGTTTCCCTCCGTTATGGAACCAATCCATTTGTATCTTCTAGATGGCGACTGCTAACGTCCGCCTGAAGAAATCATATTCATGACCAGTGAAACTACAAGAGTTAGAACGATGCTGCCTATAATTGAAATGTGAATGCCGTAATCGAACTCACCAAGCAGGAAGTTCAATACGACCAGGATTACCACGAAAACCAATAAGCTCTGAACATATTTCGGCATCGGATAACCTCCTGATTATCGGACCTGGCCCAAGTTTACACCATCGGATCAAATAGGGTGTCTGTCAGTGTTGGGTTGTGTCTTTTGTCACAGACTGCCAAACATATAAACTGCAATGAGTATAAATAGTACGAATAATGCGTATGTCTTCACTCAACTAAACAAGGTTCGGTGTTAAACTTCGCAGCGGATTGAACAGGCCCCCATTGTTGTCTACAAATATTACTGACCGGCCTTGCAACTAGAGAGAGAAATCAAGCCATGATGACCCTGGCCCATGCTTTGATTGCGGTAAGTGCATTTTTCCTTTGGCGGCGAAATGCCGAGTGGGGATGGATCACCATGATGGTGGTTTTGGCAATCGGCCTGTTTATCTTCATGCAAGATGTTGACTTCAGTTCAAATCTGGGAGTTCAGTTGTGAGACTTTCCCCCGAATTTGTCAGAGTGCTCAATTTCATCGGCCTGATGGGAATGATCGGTGTTCTTCTGGGCGCATATTACATGCAGTTCGCATATCGCGAGCTCCCCTGTACACTTTGCTTGCTACAACGCCTTGCAATGGTCGCTGTGGCCTACGGCGCTGCCATGAATGTGGTACTGGGACCAGACCCACGTCATTACGGCGTTTGTATAGTATCGGCGGTGTTTGGCGGTGCGATAGCAATCAGGCAGAGTCTGCTGCACATCAATCCATATTTTGATAAGTCCACCGGTCTGCCGACATTGGAAGCGACCGCAAATCCGGGTTTCGGATCGCCGGTTTTCGGCTACCACATGTATACCTGGGGTGTGGTGATCTTTGGAACGGTTATCCTCATCGTAGGCCTGATCCAACTTTTTGGCGGCCAGTTTGAGAAGCGCGAGCAGAGCAGTGATTCACTCCGCACCATGGCCATGATAGGTGCAGGGTTGTTCTTTGCCGTTGCTGCGGTTGAAACAATGACGGTGTTTCTGGAATGCGGACCCGGCGATTGTCCCAATGATGGTGGCTGGAACTGGTGGTTTTTACGCCAGAGTTGAGGTTTAACCTTGGGTGGCCTTTTTCAAGCGCTTGCGATACTCGGCCTCCATGTTTTCAACATGGTTGAGAACATTGTCGAGCGATTCATGCTTGGAGCCGTCCTGCGCCTCGTCCGCCCATTGCGCAAACTCTTCCTTGAGGGTGAAAAGCACGTCCAACGCGCCCTTGAGCTGCTCAAGTTGGGGGTCGATTTCGTTTGCCATATTACAAGCCTTCCAAGCACATTATTGCCGCTGTGTTTTGGGCATAAAAGCAAAAGCTTTGCAATAGCACAAGATCACTTCAGATCGACAAATTGATGATGTTTGATTTGCCGGAGATTCGAGAAATCGTGTATCAAGGTTATGAAAATGCCATGCCGACGGAAGTAAGTTCGGGAAGTTCCGTCCCGCAGATGTGTTTGGGAGCCTGATTGATGGCAGCCACGGAAGAACATGGGCAGATTTCACTGATTACGCGTATTCTTTCGCATTCTGCTGTTGCCTATATCCTGCCCTTGGCAGTGATCATCATCGCGCTGTTTGTTCTCCATGACCTTGTGTCAGATGTAAGCTGGGCTGAGGTCAAGGCCGATCTGGTAGAAGCGAAATTTCAAACCCTCTTGCTTGCATTTGCCGCCACGCTTGTGAGTTTTGCCGGGATATCTTCCTACGATGTGCTGGCCACACGCCATCTGGCTCCTGACAAGGTGCCTGCGCATATCGCGTTCCTGACAGGTGCAAGTGGAAACGCAATCTCGAATTTATTGGGGGTTTCCTACATAACAGGGACCGCGCTGCGATATCGCGTTTATTCATCGCTTGGTCTCGAAATTCCTACAATCGCCGGTGTTCTGGCCATTGCCTGGACCGCATTCTGGCTCGCATTGATGTTGGTAATCGGCGTGCTGCTGATCATGCATCCGGTCGGGCTAAGTACGGTCTTGCCGCTGAGTGAAACGGTGGAAACCGTGATCGGAATTGGCGTACTCGCAACATTGCTGGCATTGCTGGTCATACTTGCCAAAAGAAATACGTTTTCATATGGTGAATATACTTTCAGCCTGCCTTCACACCGGATTGCAGGCCTGCTGATTTTCGCAGGCATGGTTGATCTGGTCGGGTCAGCACTGGCGCTTTATGTGTTGATGCCAGCCGATCTTGTGCAGAGTTTCCCCTATTTCTTCGTCATATACACCGCTGCCGTCGGGTTGGGTTTGATGAGCCATTCGCCGGGCGGATTGGGAGTATTTGAAGCCACCATGATTGCCGGGCTGGGCGCAGCTGGTCGGTCTGATGTTCTGGCAGCTTTATTGTTATACAGGGTGATCTATTTCGTGCTGCCGTTTCTGATCGCCTGCGTTGGAATAGCGATTGTCTATAGCGTTACTCAACGAGAAAAGCTGACCGGCACGCTGAGCTGGGTTTATCGGTTGGTGAAACCTCTTGTTCCAATGGTAGCAGCAGGTGTGGCAGCCCTTGCCGGGGTGATATTGGTCGTAACGGGAAACTTGCCAACAGAAGTCTCGCGCCTGGGAATCTTGCGCGAGATTCTTCCATTCTCATTCATTGAAGCATCGCATCTTGCAGCCAGCATTTCCGGACTGTTGCTAATCGTCGTCGCACGCGGTCTGTATCGAAGGCTAACCAGGGCCTGGAAAGTCGCAATGATCTTGATGGGGATTGGTCTCATCGTGTCTCTGACGCGAGGGTTGAGCTGGGAAAATGCCGGGATCATGCTCGTATCTATGGGTATTTTGGCGTTGTTCAGACCCGCTTTTTATCGTGTCGAGGACCGCGCAGCATTCCGCCTGACCGGCGCCTGGATATTGGCGATTATTGCCTTGATGACTGCAGTCTTCTGGGTCGGCCTGTTCGCCTATTCCCATGTTGATTATCAGCATGCCTTGTGGTGGCAGTTTTCGGTTGACGGGGATGCTTCAAGATTCCTTCGCGCTTCGCTGGCGGTTGCAATCATGTTGGCCGTATTGATCCTGGATTCCCTGCTGTTGAACCGCACGCACAAGAGTGCCGAGCGCCAGCTCATTCCGGAAGCAGTGCGCCGTATCGTTTCTGAAAGTGGTGATACGGAAGCGAATATGGCATTGATGGGTGATAAATCGTTTCTGCTTTCTGATGATGAGACTGCGTTCATCTGTTATGCCGATACAGGGAAGTCGCTTGTGACAAAGGGTGATCCATTTGGTGACCCTGAACAGGGCAGGGAGCTTGCCTGGCGGCTGCGAGAAAAAGCCGACCGTCTCGGCAGGCGTTGTGCATTCTACTCGGTCTCAACGGAATATCTTCCAACCTATCTGGATATGGGCTTGTCCATCATGAAAATCGGCGAGGTTGCAAGGGTGGACCTCACTGATTTTTCGTTGGAAGGATCCTCCAAACGGCGGTTCCGTCAGGCGAAGAATAAGGCCGAGCGTGAAGATCACGAGTTTATTGTAATCCCAGCCGCCGAGATTGAGCCTTATCTGCCAGTGTTACGGGAAGTTTCCGATGAATGGCTGGAATCCAAACACGGTACAGAGAAAGGATTTGCGCTCGGTTTTTTTGATGAGGATTACATGCGTAATTTCGACCAGGCCATATTACGCAATCGAGAAACCGGTGAAATTGTTGCCTTTGCCAATCTGTTCAAGGGGGCAAATCTTGAAGAATTGTCTCTGGATTTGATGCGCCATGTACCTGGTGGGCCAAGATTTGCGATGGACGCTTTATTCGCAAATCTGATGGTCTGGGGTGCAGAGCAGGGGTACCGATGGTTCTCTCTTGGTCCCGCGCCCTTGTCAGGGATGGCGAACCGGCAATTTGCCACATATTGGAACCGCATCGGTCATTTTATCTTTACCCATGGCGAGCATTTCTACAATTTTGAGGGTTTGCGGGAATACAAACAGAAGTTCGATCCTGTATGGAGTCCCAACTATCTGGCTGCGCCGGGAGGGCTTGCAGTTCCTCAGGTGCTTTACGAAATCAATGTGCTAATCTCGGGCGGTGTAAAGGGTGTGATTCGATGAGGACCGGAACCCAGGTGCGCCTGTTGTCGAGTATGAACTATTTGTCTGCTGTTTTTGGCATCGCGCTAACCATGGTCGCGTCAGGCCAAAGTTCCGCACAAGCTGTCGAGATAACTGTTCCCCCCGGTTCAAACCTTCCCGGTGCTCTGGAGCTCGAACTGATGGCCGTGGCATTCCGTCTGATGCTGTTCGTGGTCATACCCGTACTGCTACTGACCGTTCTATTTGCCTGGAGATTTCGTGCCTCGAATGTGGATGTTGCCCGTGTACCGCAACCGGGCAAGGCAAAGGTAGTGGAGATTTTGACGTGGTTCATACCGGCGATACTAATATTGTTGCTGGGTACAATCGTATGGCGGCAGACGCATCTACTCGACCCCTACAGGTCCCTGAACCAGAATGGCCAATCTACTGTGGTTCAGGCAATCGCGCTCGATTGGAAATGGCTGTTTGTCTATCCTGATGACGGGATTGCAGTGGTCAATGAGCTGGCATTCCCGAATGACCGGCCGCTAAGCCTGCGTATTACTTCAGATGTGGCGTTGAATTCTTTCATGATTCGAAAATTGGGTGGTCAGATTTACGCCATGGCAGGCATGGAAACACAGCTCAATTTGAAGACTGAACATGCAGGTAGCTATCAAGGACGTAACATGCAGTTTTCGGGAGATGGGTTTGCTGACCAGACCTTCATGGCGTTGGCCATGACGCCGGATGAATACCGTGAATGGATTATCAATGCGCAGTCGAGTGAAAAGGAGCTGACCGCAGCGGAGTTTGTAAAACTTCAGGAAAAGAGTGTGAAACACCCGGTTACTATATATCGCAAAGGCGTTGATGATCTATTCGAGTCAGTCATTGCCTGTCATCGATCCGGACATCATAAAACGGATCAACAAACAGTATCCAATCTTTCCACGGAGGTTTGCCGTTGAGCGAGACCGGATTTAGCCTGCTCGGCCGGCTTACTCTTGATGCGCTCCCGCTCTATAGCTGGGTCGCAGCAAGCGGTGCCATGGTCACCGTATTGGGCGGGTTGGGCGTCATTGCGTTTGTAACTTGGTTCGGACTTTGGAACAGCCTGTGGCGCGAGTGGATGACAAGTCTCGACCACAAGCGTATTGGCGTGATGTATATCGTATTGGCGTTGGTAATGTTGCTGCGCGGATTTGTCGACGCCATCATGATGCGCCTTCAACAGGCCATGAGCTATAATTCCGAAGGTTATTTGCCAGCGGATCATTTTGAGCAGATATTCAGCTCCCATGGCACGATCATGATCTTTTTCATGGCCATGCCTTTCCTGGCCGGGCTGTTGAATATCGCTATTCCATTGCAGATTGGTGCCCGTGATGTTGCCTTTCCGCTGCTAAATTCAATCAGTTTCTACTTGTCGGCGGCAGGTGCAGGTCTTGTGCTGATTTCACTTGTGTTGGGGAAATTTTCCACAGCCGGCTGGTCGGGTTATCCGCCATATTCAGGGCTTGAATTCAGTCCGGGTGTAGGTGTCGACTACTGGGTTTGGGCGATATTGATAAGCGGGGTGGGGTCTACCCTTGCCGGTATCAATTTCATTGTGACAATATTTTGCAAGCGCGCACCGGGCATGACCCTTATGCGGATGCCGATTTTCACGTGGACGGCACTTTGCTCTTCAATTCTCATGCTGTTTGCCTTTCCGGCACTAACAGTGGCCGTAGGACTTCTCGGGCTTGACCGGACATTCGGAATGCATTTCTTCACGAATGATTCCGGTGGCAATATCATGAACTACATGAACCTTTTCTGGATATGGGGTCATCCGGAGGTTTACATTCTCATACTGCCTGCTTTCGGGATATTCTCGGAAGTTGCCGCGACATTCTCTTCAAAGAAAATCTTCGGTTACCGGTCGCTGGTCTATGCGACTACGGTGATCGCCGTGCTGTCATTTACGGTGTGGTTACATCACTTTTTCACTATGGGTTCGAGCCCGAATGTGAACGCATTTTTCGGCATCATGACGATGATAATCGCCGTGCCAACAGGGGTGAAAGTCTTCAACTGGATATTCACCATGTATGGCGGCAGGGTCCGATACGAGACGCCCATGCTGTGGACGCTTGGCTTCATGATGATGTTCGTGATTGGAGGAATATCAGGGGTCCTGCTTGCCATTCCACCGGTCAATTACATGACGCATAATACCACATTTCTGGTAGCGCATTTTCATAACATGATCATTCCCGGTGTGCTGTTCGGCTATCTTGCCGGTTATATGTATTGGTTCCCGAAAGTCTTTGGTTTCCGGCTGGATCATAAATGGGGTGTGAGGTCATTCTGGTTCTGGATCATCGGATTTCTGCTGGCCTTCATGCCGCTCTATGGAACCGGTCTGATGGGTATGCCAAGGCGGATGTCGCACTATTTTGATCCTGATTTGCAACCGATGCTGATCGTTGCCTTTGTGGGAGCAGTGTTCATCCTGCTTGGGATTGTGTGTTTGGCCATTCAGCTATGGGTCAGCGTCAAGAACCGGGTTGATCTGGAAGACAAGACTGGCGACCCTTGGGATGGCAGGACGCTGGAGTGGTCAATCTCCTCGCCTCCACCAGCCTATAATTTT
>JBPCWJ010000249.1:0-9288 GCA_051009635.1 Rhizobiaceae bacterium | reverse complement strand
CTGTCTGACTATGACCTGTTCTTTTCGTACTCAATCCTGGAAAGCCCGATGCCGCTGACCGATTATGTCGCGACCTTCAGGGTTACGCCAGTTACGGATGGTGATCGCTGCTTTGTCGAGTGGTCTGCAGAATTCGAATGCTCTCCGGATGATGAGGGCGATCTTGTCAATGGAATTGGCGCCAATGTTTTTCAGGGCGGATTTGACGCGCTGAAACGGCATTTCGGGAACTAGCTCATGGTAAAGGTTGTCCGAAGCACAATTCTGGAAGAGCCGATCGAAAGAGTGTGGGATGTCCTGCGCGATTTCAACGGACACGACGAATGGCATCCCGCTGTCGCAAGCAGCGCTGTCGAACGGGGCGAAAGTTCAGATCGCGTCGGTTGTGTTCGCAGGTTCAAGCTTCAGGACGGTTCTGAACTTCGGGAACAATTGCTTACCCTGTCCGATCTGGAGCAGACGTTCTCCTACTGCCTGCTGGATACTCCAGTGCCCCTTCTCAACTATATTGCCCATGTGAGCCTGTATCCGGTGACAGACGGAAATGCGACCTTTTGGAATTGGCAGAGCCGGTTCGATACACCCAAGGGCCGGGAGGAAGAACTAGGCGAAATGGTCGGCACACAAATTTATGACGCCGGCTTTGAAGCTATCCGCAATCATCTAAAGGCGGAGACCGTACAATGATTGAAGTTCAGACCTTCGACACAGCAGAACTGGCTGCCAGTGCACTAAATCCGGAAAGCCGGTATATCGGCGGTGGTACGATCGTCATGCGCGCGCTGAACTATGGAGAGCAGGATTTTACAAAAATAATCCGCTCAACAGACCCGGCGTTACGAGAGGTAAATGGTTCTGGAGACCGCATTGAAATTGGGGCGGGTGTCACGATGGCAGAAATTCTGTCCAATCGTGAACTGGAATTTCTTCATCCCGTGGCAAGGGCAATAGGTGGCCCCGCAGTTCGTAATATGGCGACAGTAGGTGGAAACCTGTTTGCCCGGCACCCCTATGGTGATTTTACAGCTGCGATGCTCGCGCTTGAAGGGAAAGTCCAAGTAGCCGGTGGAGGAGATCAGGATCTTGAGGATTTCCTTTCTTCGCGGGAAGGATTTTCCGGGCTTGTCAAATCCATATCCATTGCCAGGCCCGCAATTCAGGATTTCAGATTCAAGAAAGTGAGCCGGGTCAAGCCGAAAGGTGTTTCGGTTTTGTCTATCGCAGCGTGGCTGCCCCAATCAGGCGGAAGCATTGCAGCACCGCGTATTGCATTCGGCGCGATGGGAGCGACGCCTTTACGTGCAAAACAGGCTGAAGCCGCAATTGCCGGACGTGCATTGGATGCCAGCACTGTTGAGGCTGCCTGTGCGGTGATCATTCAGGACTTGCAGCCACAGGATGATGCGCTGGCCAGCGCTTGGTACCGCAGTCAGGTTGCCGGGGTACATTTAAGACGCCTTTTGACCGGGAATGGGAGCCGCTAATGGCGAAGATACCGGTACAGTTTACTCATAACGGCTCACCAAAAGGCGTCTTTGTCGATGGCGGTGCAAATCTTCTGGATGTGCTTCGGCGTGACGTTGGTGATCTTTCCCCCAAATATGGTTGCGGGCAAGGAACCTGTGGTACCTGCTCTGTTCTGATTGATGGCGAATTGCAGCTGTCTTGCCTCACGCTTGCCCAGTCAGTCGAAGGCAAGTCGATAGAAACAACCAATGCATTGTCCCATGGCGCAGAATTACACGCGCTGCAAAGACACTTCATGGAAGGTTTTGCGGCTCAATGCGGTTTCTGTACGCCAGGAATGTTGATGGCAGCAAAGGCGTTGCTGGACAAAAATCCCGATCCCAGCCGCGAAGAGGTTATTGAAGCCATTTCCGGCAATATTTGCCGCTGCACAGGCTATGAGCCGATCATTGATGCGATTCTCAATGCCGCAAGCGAAATGCGAACGATGAGGGTTGCCTGATGTCTTCAATCGAATTTCGCAAGGAATTGTTCGCAGACGAACGTGATGACGACCTGAACGAAGTCGGCAAACCAACCATCCGTCAGGATATTCTTGGTCATGTAACTGGCCGCTCGGCCTATTTTGATGATCATCTGTTTGATGGCCTATTGCACTTGAAATGTGTGCGTTCGCCACATCATCATGCCCGCATTCGTTCAATTGATACCTCGCAGGCCGCCGGTATGCCGGGTGTTGTCCGGGTTGTCAGGCCTGAAGATGTGCCGGTCAACCTGAATACATTGCTTGCCATTATCGGGTTTGGCCGGGACGACGAGGCCCTGCTTCAGGACAAGAAGGTTGGCTATAAGGGCGAGGCAATTGTTGCCATCATTGCCGAAACCGAGTTACAGGCGCGTAATGCTGCCAATGCAGTACGTGTGGACTATGAAATCCTGCCCCATGTGCATGATGTCGAGGAAGCGCTCAAGCCGGAATCGCCGGTGGTCAATGAGACCTATCCAAATAATACATTCGATTATCACGATCTCTATGATCATCAAAAGCTACGGTTCGGCGACGTAACCAAGGCCTTTGCAGAGGCTGATCATGTCATTGAGGGCGAATATCAGATGTCGCCGATTGAGCAGGCGCCGACCGAGACTTGCGGTGCAATTGCTGCACCCGAAACCAATGACCGGTACATTTGCCATACCAGCACACAGGCGCTGTTTTTCTCGCTTGGAACATCTTCAAAACTTCTGGATATGCCTTCAAGCCGCCTGCATTTTGTCGGTGGTACGGTGGGCGGCGGATTTGGCGGCAAGGTAGATTCCCTGCATGAACCACTGGCCGTACTTGGTGCCATGCTCACAGGCCGGCCGGTCAAATATTGTTTTGACCGCGCAGAGGAAATGCAGGCCGGAGCACCACGTGGAGCCGAGCGGTGGAGGATCAAGGATGGCGTAATGAATGACGGGCGTATTGTTGCTCGTGAGTTTACCGGTTTCTTTGATTCAGGTGCTTATACGAGGCTTTCTTCCTACGCCATCGTCAAATGTACAGGCCATTTGCCCGGGCCATATACCATCCCCAATGTCGCCTCGAATGTCTATTGTGTTTTTACAAATCGGACACCCGCAACCGCCATGCGCGGCTTTGGAATTACCGGCGTCGATTTTGCCATTGAAGCGCATATGGACAAGGTTGCCGAGAAGGTAGGCATGCATCCGGTGGAATTGCGGATTTTAAATGCCTATCGCGATGGCGACATGAAAGCTCATCGCCGACTTGCGAAGAATTGTGCCTTGATTGAAAGCTGTCAGGTCGCTGCCCAAAAAGCCAACTGGGCGATAAGACCTGAATTTGCTGCCATGTCGAGCCTGCGTGATGGTGGCGGCGAACGGGCAGAAATTCCACAGACCGTGATTGATGAGGAAGGCAGGATCGGTGACCGCAAGCGCGGTGTAGTTAGCGAAGCTGCTCCTTCGAAGAAGGGATCAGTTTCAACCAAGCCATCCTCAACGATTGCACCCGTTACTGCCAGTCAGGCGATGGGTCAGGAAGTCAAGAATATTGCCGGCAAACCGAATATGATGCCTGGGCTGAACGAGACTCAGCCGGACCAGCCAATTCCTGAAACAATACCCATTTCGCCTGCTCCGCCACAACCTGCGCAAACGCCTACCCAACCAATCTCAACGCCTGCTGCGCAGCAAAGCCTTTATCAGCCGCCTTCCGGGAATGATCGCCACCCTTCCCCGCCAACACAACCGCAACCGGTTCAGCAGCAAACACCTATGCCTCCTGCTTCCCCAGGTAGTGAAACCAGGTCTGACGAACCGGTTCCCTACCAACCTGCACAACCTTTTACGCGTGGCACCCGCAAACCGGGTGCTTCACCATTTATTTCAGGCAGAAGGAGGCGCTGAGATGGCTATTCATAACGGCCGCGGCTTTGCCTGCATAAATTATCCCATCGGCATGAATCTTGGCGGTGATCCCAGCCAGGCGCTGGTTCATTCGACTCCGGATGGAAAGTTCAAAGTCGCATTGTCGGCAATCGATCTGGGTCAGGGGATGAAATCAGTAACCCGCCAATTGGCGGCAGAGACATTGGGCGTTCCGATTGAAGATGTCTATGTCGACACCGCCGATAGCGATACCGGTCCACATGATATGGGATCCTTTGCATCGCGCGGTACTCACCGTGTTGGTAATGCGGTGATCCAGGCCGCGAAGGAAGCCCGGGGGATCCTCATTGAGGCTGCTGCCGAAGAATTGGAGGTCAATGCCGCTGATCTGGAGACTGACGGTAAAGGCAATATCCAGGTCAAGGGCGCGCCGTCACGTTCCATCGCCGTAGCCGATACAGCCGTTGCCGCACAATTCAAACAGGGCCGTACCATTGCTGGGCGGGGGATTTTCCTTATTCCCATGTCTGACGTTGACCCGGATACCGGTGAAATGACCCCGGTATCGTGCTTTGCCCACGCAGCTGTTGTTGTGGATGTGGCGGTTGATGACGAGACGGGTGAAGTCGAGGTGCTGGAAGTCAATTCAGCCTATGAAGTCGGGCGTGCGATCAATCCGAAAATGGTTGAACAGCAATTGATAGGTGGAGCCTGGATGGGAGTGAGCCATGCGCTCTACGAGACGACGGAGCCTTATTACCCGAACCGGGATTATGGGCCGTTGGACTTCAACGAATATTTGATGCCGGGGCCCGGTGAGGTGATCAATCATAATATTGCGGTCCTGGAACGCCCTGCAGAAGACGCTCCCTATGGCGGCAAGGGGCCGGGAGAAATGTGCGCCAATCCACTGCTTCCGGGCGTGGCCAATGCCGTCTATGACGCGGTCGGAGTAAGGGTCGATGCCCTGCCGATTACTCCTGAAAAAATACTTCGTGGTATTCAGGCCAATGGTGGCGCACGCCCGAAAGGAGCCCGCTGAACCATGGTCGTCAAATCCACCATTGTCGGCATTGACAGCCCTACCTCCTTGCAGGAAGCGCTCATAGGCGCCCAATACATTGCCAGCGAGGAGCTTGCCACGGCGGGATATCTCGCGCTCGCCCTTGGCAAACCGTTGCTGCTTGAAGGTGCACCAGGTGTCGGGAAAACCGAGGCTGGCAAGGCGATTGGTGCAGTGTTGGGCCGGCGGGTAATCCGCCTGCAATGTTTTGAAGGTATCGATGCTTCTGCCGCACTTTACGAATGGAATTATCCCAGACAGATGCTGGCGATCCGTCAGGCTGGTCGAGAATATGTCAATATCTATGCCGACCAGTTTCTGCTTGAACGGCCGATGCTGGAAGCGCTGCGCCATCCGCAGGATTGCGTGTTGCTGATCGATGAAATTGATCGTTCAGACCATGAATTTGAAGCCTTCCTGCTTGAATTCCTTTCCGATTTCCAGATTTCCATTCCGGAGACAGGTACAGTCAGTGCGCAATCGCGTCCGGTCGTCATCCTGACTTCAAACAGGACGCGTGATCTGCATGAGGCCCTCCGCAGACGGTGCGTTTACCATTGGATTGATTACCCCGACCCACAGCTTGAGGCGCAGATCGTTCTCACCAGAGCAAGTTCGGTTGTTGAACAGACTGCCAATGCTGTTGTTGCAGCGGTCGGTCGTCTTCGCGAGCAGCCCCTGGTCAAACCACCCGGTGTTGCGGAAACCATTGAATGGTCGGAGGCCGCAACCTTGCTTAATTCGCAGGGAACGCCGTGGCCGGAAGCATTCCGGCGGGCAATCGGCGTTGCGCTGAAGGATCATGATGATCTGGAACACATCCAGCCACATCTGAACAGCATATTGCCGGAGGTTGCAGCATGAATACCGCAGCCACCCTACCCCGGCCCGTGGAAGCATTTGTGCAGTTTGCGCAGCTGCTTCGCACACGCGGATTTGCAATTGCGCCGGAACAGAGCATGTCCTTCGTCGAGGCAATCGGTGTTCTCGGGCCACGTAATATTGAGGATATCCGACATGCCGGGCTGGCAATTCTAGCCATTCCGCCAGATCGCCGTGAAGAATTCGATGCCTTGTTTCGGGCATTTTTCCTCGATCAAACGATTGCTGTACCAGTTTCTGAACAAGAGGAAGACGAAGATACCGGCGTTGAAGCACACGAAGAACAGGCTGGTGAACAGATAATAGACCTGCCGGAGGAAGAAGACGAAGTTGGAGGAGAAGCCAGCGCTTCCGAAGCGCTATCCTATCGTGAACTGCCATCCCTGACTGAAGATGAAGCACTTCGCCATTTTACAAGACAGGCTGGTTCCGCCCTGCCACGTCGGCGTTCTTATCGTATGGCATCCGCAAGACATGGATCCGGTATCGATATGCGCAAGGCAATGCGCAAGGCGGTACAAAGCGATGGCGAATTGTTTGCACTGCCGGAATTACGGCGGAAAACACGGCAACGGCCTATCACGCTTCTTATTGACGTATCCGGCTCCATGCAACGCCAATATGAGGACAGTCTACGTATTGGCCATGCGCTAATGCAGGTGGCGGATCGGGCAGAAGTTTTCACGCTTGGAACGCGTCTGACCCGTGTATCAAATGCATTGGCGGAGAAAAACCTCGATATCGCGCTACAGCGTGTCTCCTCGCTGGTTGCTGATTTCGACGGCGGCACGCGATTGGGTGAAGCGCTTGATGCCTTGCTTTCAGTGCCGCGATTTTCGGCAGCATTGAGGGGTGCAGTTGTCTTCATTTTGTCAGATGGGCTGGAACGTGGCGACCCGACGCTGTTGATAGATTCAGTATCAAGAATTTCACGATCAGCATGGCAATTACACTGGCTTACACCTTTGGCTGGAGACGACGACTTTTCGCCGGAAACGGAAGCTTTGAAAGCAGTGCTGCCTTATCTCGACGGACTCGGTGACGGGAGCAGCATTGCCGCAATCACCAGGCAAATCCTTGCGTCAGGCAAACCAGAAAGACGGATGATCGCATGATTGACGCCCACCATCATATTTGGCGTCAAGCCGATTTGCCCTGGTTGCTGGGACCAGAGCAGCCGAGAATTTTTGGACCCTACAGCTCCATCAAACGTGATTACCTGATTGATGAGTTCAAGCGCGACCTCAAGGGCACCGGCATTACCAGATCTGTCTATGTTCAGGCCAATTGGGCACCAAACTGGGCTGCTGATGAAGCGGCGTGGGTACAATCTGTCAGCGAGAATGAAGGTGATGGCTGGCCACATGGAATAGTTGCCTATGCGGATTTCACCGTTGAGGATGTGCAGCCACAATTGGACAAGCTGTCACGTTATTCACTGGTGCGTGGAATTCGCCAGCAATTGCACTGGCATCCAAAACCGCTTTACCGGTTTGCACCACATGGCGGGCTTGCTGCCGACCCAACGGTCCGGCGTAACATCGCAAAGCTGGCACTTTATGACTGGAGTTTTGATCTACAGGTCTTCGAACACCAGATGGCCGATGCCGTCGGTCTGGCGGAAGCCTGCCCCGATGTAACGTTTATTCTTCAGCATGCGGGTATGCTGGAGGACACATCAAAGGAAGGCCGCCGTAATTGGGAACGCGGCATGAAACGACTGGCTGATTGCGATAATATTTGTACCAAGCTTTCGGCGTTCGGAACCTTCATTCACAGAAACGATCCAGCGTTTATTGCCGATATGGTTCAGACCACAGTCGGGATGTTTGGCGCAGACCGCTGCATGTACGGGTCGAACTTCCCGATTGAGAAAATCTGGACCAGCTACAGCGATTTGTTTGCGGCATTTCAGGCGGCAACGGCGAAGCTTTCCAAGCCGCAGAAACAAGCAATCTTTAATGACACAGCGGAGCGGGTTTACCGCCTGCCAACAGACACGCAAATAAAGGAGTAAATCCAATGGCGCTCGAGATTCATATTCTGGACTATGGCGATATCGAGCTGGAAACCAGCTTTCTGGTTCTTGGCCATGAATGCGGACGGGCCCGCCGTGTTCCGGTTTATGGATTTCTGATCACGGGCGGAACCTATCCGGTGCTAGTCGATACCGGTTACCGGGACAATGCCATCATGGAATCTCTCGGTATGCGCGGATTGCAATTTCATGAAAACATGATTGAGAACCAGCTTGCCAATCACGGGCTGAAACTCGGTGACATTCGCTACATTTTGCACACGCATTTGCATATCGATCATGCAGGCAAGGACGATCTGTTTCCCATGAACACAACGGTTGTTCTCAACCGCAAAGAGATGGAGTTTTCAGTCTCCGGCATCATGTATCCGCAATACCCCAAACCTGACATATTGCATTTGGTCGAACGCATTTATGAGCCTGAGGCCATGCGTTTTCTAGATCTTGAGATAACTGGTGCTGAAGAAATCATTCCCGGCGTCTGGTGTGAGGCTGCTGGCGCACATACCGAAGGATCAATGAATGTGATCGTCGAGACCGCAGAAGGTCTGGCCTGCATCTGTGGCGATGTGATTTACGACTTCAACGACCAGATCGTGAACCACGTTATGACCAATAACTGGATGGAGCCGCGTGTCACCGGCAACCATGCCGGTTCCAAGCGTGAGGAAAAAGGCGCAATCAAGAAACTACTTACGAATTACAAGTTCTTGCTACCCGTACATGACCGGCCGGCAAAAATTGAAAATCAACAAGTGGTTGGCCGGCTGGCAATGAAAGTGCCGGGACCGCTTACAGAGACCGTTCCCTCCCGTAACTGGTTCCCGATGTAGCCTAATAGAAGTTTGGAGAACTCCGATGACCCATGAAGCGGTCTCGCCAAAGTTTCGTGACCTCATTGAGGAATATGCGCCCGTTGCCCAGCTAGGCACCGGATTTATCTTCACGGAAGGTCCAATCTGGCATCCAAGGGATGAGTATCTGCTTTTCTCCGACATGCCCGGTGATGTGCGCCGTCGCTGGGACAAGAGCGGTGTTACCGAAGTCATGCGGCCTTCGAACAAGGGCAACGGCATGACATACGACGCAGACCTGAATCTGATCGTGTGCGAACACTCCACCTCTTCCCTTGTGCGCTTTACACCTGATGGCAGGCGTGAAGTTCTATGTTCGCATTTTGAAGGACGTGAGTTGAACTCGCCCAATGATGTGATCGTCCATAATAATGGTTCGATCTATTTCACCGATCCGACCTATGGGCGAAAGGAACATTTTGGTGTTCCACGTCCAACCGAAATGGGATTTCAGGGTGTTTACCGAGTGCCGCCCGGCCATCGACCCGGCGACGAGCCGCAACTGGTTTCAGACCGCTATATGTTTACCCAGCCAAACGGATTGACGCTGTCACCCTGTCAGAGATTCATGTGGGTGAATGATACGGAGC
>JBPCWJ010000248.1:0-2600 GCA_051009635.1 Rhizobiaceae bacterium | reverse complement strand
GCACCCGTCTCTCGCCTGTTGGGCGATTCCAGCCAGTGGCCTGATCTGCCGACAGTCGTTGAACGGATGATGGCGGTTGATTCAATGACCCTCCTGACGGATGCCATCATGATGAAAGTCGACCGCAGTGCGATGTCGGTTTCGCTTGAGACACGTGCACCGCTGCTTGATCATCGGGTGATCGAGTTTGCGGCAAGGTTGCCGCTGGGTACCAAGATAAAGGGTAAACAGCGCAAGGTCATATTGCGCAATTTGCTATATCGGCATGTGCCGCAGGAGTTGATAGACAGACCCAAGCAGGGCTTCACAATTCCGATGGACGATTGGCTGAGAACCCACTTGCGTGACTGGGCAGAAGACCTGCTCAGTGAAGGCCGTTTGAAGTCAGACGGCTTTCTGAACCCGAAGAAAATCAGGCCTGCTTGGGAAGCTCACGTAAAGGGCCATAGGCAGAATGCCCACTGGCTGTGGCCGGTTCTGGCGTTTCAGTCATGGTTGCATGAGCGCGGTTCGTAAGGCGGGTGTCTATCGCGTCCGGCAAGCCGGATTTCAGCGTCACACTGGAAAAATCAACAGGAATGGCGCAGGACCTCTGCGAAGGCATGTTCCAGGCGCTTGGCCGAGAACCGGTCATATGCCCTGAGATAAAACTTTCGGGTTGTCTTACCAGCCCTGGCTTCATGCCAACCCCACCGCTTGATAAGACTAGCCAGGTAGATATAGGTAAAGTCCTGAAAATCAAACGCTTGTTCAGCTCCATATGCACTCACAAATGTACGAATGTCTTCTTCAACTGCTTTTTGCAATCTCCTTTTTGATCCGAACGAGCAGTAGGTGATAACGTACATCAGGAACAATGTACCATCCGAATATACCGGCCCGGTCTCTCCAAACCGTCCAAAGTCAGAAATTACACATCGCTTGTGGCCCAGGAAAATGTTTCCGGGTGTGTAGTCGGCGTGAACCGAGGCGTGCGGCACCATTTTGCCGTCAAATTTGCGAGAAAGTTCAACAAACCTCTCAAAGGCGGATTTCCAGGCCTCGCTGGTTCCGGCAGGACGCTTGACTCCCTCGATAAGCGCACTGGTGTTCAGCGGTTCGAAGGTCACCCCCAGCGCATCTTGCATCAATCTCAGGCTGGTTGCCGCCATTTCAATGGAGTTTTGTCGCGTGGAGGCAGAAAATCCGCCTGCCAACAGGACCGTTTTCATCGTAGGGAGTTGAACCCATTCGCAGGCAAAACCATGCCCGGTCGACACAAATGGCCTCGCAACAATTGATCGGTGCTCCGGATCGAGTTTGTCATGCAGTTCTGCCAGAACCGCAAATTCCGTTTGATCCGGAGAGGGCGGGTGATCCTGTTCCTTGTGAAAATATTTTACTGCAACGGCGTAAGGTAGATCCCGATGCGTTGCCCTGAACACAATTGTCGTTCTGTCGGTGACGAGGCGGGGGGCAAAGTAATGGTATTTCAACCTCCAGTGGTGGTCGACACCCAGGTGTTCAGATGTAGCCGTCAGGATTTTGTGGACCTCTGTTTCAACCTCTTTCCGGGGTAAGTTGTGTTTTTCCAGTCTGCGGCGTGCCATCTGACTTCTGAGACCGGCCTCAAAATTCATGGGTTACCCCCATTGGTGACATTGTCAGAGCAATTCAAATGGTCCGTAACAACCGAAATCCGGTTTGGTGACACCGCGCCGCCTGTCGCCAACGCCCGGTTAATGAAGCAGAGGCTGAACAACGCGAAATTGCTGCTTGTCATCAAGCGCCTGTCATGCTTCAGGTTCATTCAATTGCTTTGGATTACGACGCCAGCATTCCTTCAAAACCGTTTTAATCGATTTCCCTGCTGCCTGAAAGCCTCAAATGGACCTGGTGCCAAACTTTGAAACCGGGTTCGAGGAAAGTCTTGAATCCGCAATGTACAGGTTTGTAAGCCTGGAATAAGTTGGTCACGACTGATCCGACATTGGAACCTTCAGACCTTGAAGAACTTTAGCGGATGAATCTATTCGAAGGTATTTGAGCATGAGATATTTACGTGGATACGCCGAATTGGTGATGAAGTATGGAACATTTTCTCGCCACCCGCTGTTTTCATCGGTCGAACCAACGTTGAGGTTGGTTTCTTTTCGCAGGGTTTCCATGTCGAGAGAGTTTGGGTTTTGTTACTTTAGAGTCCCGAAAGCCGCAAACTCAACTATCACACATTCTCTTCAGTTGAACATGGCGCAACCGGGAACTGACGTCCCGGCTGAATTCCCGAAGTATGCGTTGCACGGTGTTCCCCACCTGCATGAGATGAATGAGTTGTTTGTATTCACAGTCGTTCGAAGCCCTGTTACCAGGACCTTGTCAGCTTATCTTGACAAGGCGCAACAGGCAAAGCTCAAACGCAAATATGGACTGTTCCACAAAGATGAGAGTCGAGATTTCACATTCGAGGATTTTTTAAACAGGTTAAAGGATGGAATTCTCCATAAAGATATACATTGGGCACCACAGGTTGATATATTGCCATATGACATAAACAAGTATGATTATATTGGAAAGTTTGAAGCGTTGGAAAATGATCTGAATTTTATATTGGAATCAATTTT
>JBPCWJ010000247.1:0-7852 GCA_051009635.1 Rhizobiaceae bacterium | reverse complement strand
GCGTGATGGCATGGAAGCACTGCAATTGACCAATGCACGCATGGCAGAGCTGGGAATTCCCAATTTCGGACCGGAAGTCAATGTCACCTGTGACAGTCACGGCGGCCCGGGTCTTGGTGCAATCCAGCAATGGGATGCAAATTCCAAGACGTGGAGTCTGATAACCGATTTCATCGCGGCAGATCGCGAAGTCATCGATCCTCTGATCGAGGCGGATTCCATGGCCTTTGCCAAGGAAAACAATATTGAAATGCGCTGCAACTAGGTGCATGAAGACGGATCCGGCGAAAATCGCCGGTTCCGGTCAATCCCGGAAACTCCATTGGAATTGCAATGCTGCAAACCAACGACACACCGCTGCCCCTGCTCGAAGTCAACAATCTCGAGGTGATTTATAATCACGTCATTCTCGTCTTGAAGGGAGTTTCATTGACTGTACCCAAGGGCGGCATTGTCGCAATTCTGGGTGCCAATGGGGCAGGAAAGACAACGACGCTCAAGGCAGTGTCCAATCTTCTGCATGCCGAAAGGGGTGAGGTCACAAAAGGAAATATCCTGTTTGAGGGTGAGGAAATCCAATCCCTGTCACCAAGTGAACTGGTGCGCCGTGGCTGTATCCAGGTCATGGAAGGCAGGCATTGCTTCGGCCACCTGACCATTGAGGAAAACCTCATGACCGGCGCGTATACGCGCAAGGATGGCAGGGCTGAGATCGCCACAGACCTTGAGAAGGTCTACAGCTATTTTCCACGCCTGAAGGAACGGCGCCGGAGCCTTGCCGGTTATACATCCGGTGGCGAACAGCAAATGTGTGCAATCGGCAGGGCGCTAATGTCAAAGCCGTCGACCATATTGCTTGATGAACCATCCATGGGATTGGCGCCCCAGCTCGTGGAGGAAATTTTCGAGATTGTCCGCAATCTGAACATGAAGGAAGCTGTTTCGTTTCTCCTGGCCGAGCAAAACACAAATATTGCGCTTAGATATGCTACCTATGGCTACATTCTTGAGTCTGGCCGTATCGTTATGGACGGCGAGGCAAAGGCACTGCGCGAAAACGAAGACGTCAAGGAGTTCTATCTCGGAATTGGCGGCGAGGGACGCAAATCCTTCCGTGATGTGAAACATTATAAACGCCGCAAGCGCTGGCTTGCTTGATTCATACCATGCCGATAAGCGTACCAGTCATGGCACAGTTTCGATATTCGGCAGCGAAATTCCGTACTGCACTGGCGGTTGCCACGGCGATAACGATCATGGTCGCCGGGCTGACATGGATGGTAACAAGCGCAGTCGACCATTCAAGCCGTGTACTATGGACTTCAGGCGCTGCGATGGTCTTCTTTGCCATGCTTTCTGCTCCAATGCTGGTCCGATATTTCCGCCGCGAAGTGATCGTGGCCGTACGCCCCACCGGATTATTCGATGCGCGTTATTCGCTTGAAACTATCGCCTGGGAACAAATTCGCGACATTACACTTCGCCGGACCGAGGACGACTATATGCTTGACGTCTATTTCTGGCACTCGCAGGAAAAATCGGAAAGGCTGGGAAACCGGCCCGAATTCACCATGGACTTAAGCCCGCTTGAAGCGGAGCCCGAAAGGATTATCCGTGCGATTGCACAATTCAAGGATATTCGTGCAACCACCGACCTGCAATTTGCATAAATAGGCAGTTCAAAAACAACGAGAATTGATATGGCAGAATATTTTGACTGCGACGAGATTTCTGATCCAGCCGAAAGGCAAAAAGCCCTGTTTGGGCGCCTTCCGGACTTTCTTGCGGAAATTTCCTCAAATGTCCCCGCCTGGAAAAATCGCCTCGCCGGTGTAAATCTGAAATCCATCAATTCACCGGATAATCTCGCAACACTTCCTGTTTTGAGAAAATCGGAGTTGATGTCAGCTCAGGCCGAGGACCCGCCATTTGGCGGATATGCAGATGCCAATCTGCTCAATGGGACACGTGTTTTCATGTCGCCCGGGCCAATCTGGGAACCACAACCGCCGGGTATTGATCCGTGGCAGGTGGCAAGGGCATTTTTCGCTGCCGGCATACGTCCAGGTGATTTGGTGCACAACGCGCTTTCCTATCACATGACGCCGGGTGGCTTCATGCTGGATGAAGGTGTCAGGGCACTGGGCGCCAACGTTTTCCCTGCCGGAACAGGAAATACCGAGCAGCAGGTTTCTTCAGCGGCAAAGATACGACCCGACGCCTATGCCGGAACACCGGACTATCTCAAGATGCTTCTCGACAAGGCAGGTGAGATGGGTTGCGATCTTTCCTCCATCAAGAAGGCGCTGGTATCCGGCGGCGCGCTCTTTCCGTCAATGCGTGAAGAATATCGCAAGCGCGGTGTCTCGGTCATGCAGGCCTTTGCCACCGCCGAAATTGGGGTAATCGCCTACGAGACCGCAAATGATGGTCAGCCATTGCCAGGCATGGTCTGCAACGAAAACCTCATTATCGAAATTGTACGCCCCGGAACGGGTGAACCAGTACAGGCAGGCGAAGTTGGCGAATTGGTCGTCACCTCTTTCAATCGTGCCTATCCCTTTATTCGATTGGGAACGGGAGATTTGTCGGCAATTCTTGACGAACCTTCACCCTGTGGCAGAACCAATATCCGGATCAAGGGCTGGATGGGACGCGCCGACCAGCGCACCAAGGTAAAGGGCATGTTCGTTGATCCTGCCCAGATCGAGGAAATCAAGAAAACGGTTCCCGGAATTGCCGGAGCACGGCTTGTTGTCTATCGGGATGGTGATAGCGATGCGATGAATTTACAGGTCCGGGTTGAGCAGGGTACTGCACCTGACCTGCAAGAGATTGCCGATACACTTGCCAGTGTTACAAAGCTCAAGGGTTCGGTCGAACTGGTTTCCGAATTGCCCAATGATGGAAAGATAATCGACGACAGCCGCGACTATTCCAGTTGAGATGAAATTTCCTCAAGCTGTGAACGGGCGATGTCGCCACCCTCGACTACCGTTTCCATCACACTGAAACTGCTGGTGCTGCTGACCCCGGGAAGTTCACCAATCTGATCACCCAGAACCTTTCTATAGTGGGACATGTCTCTGGCCCTGACTTTCAATAGATAGTCATAGCCGCCTGCAATCATATGGGCTGCCTCCACTTCCTGAATATGAGACACCGCCTCATTGAAGCGGTCAAGCACATCCGTGGTTGTACGCTCCAGCGTCACCTGAACGAAGACAAGGCAGGACAGCCCCACCTTCTCTGGAACCAGCATGGCGCGGTAACCGGAGATATAGCCTTCGCGCTCCAGCCTGCGGACCCGCTCGGTACAGGGGGTTTTGGAGAGGTGAACCTTCTCCGCCAGCTCTGTGACAGTAATGCGCCCATTATCCTGCAATGCAGCGAGCATTTTAATGTCGATTGAATCGAGATCAGACACAGATTTAATCCCAAACATAGTGAAAAATCCTGAAAAACATATCTAATATAGTGAAAAAGCCAAGTCAATTTATGATATCAAGGTGATAAAGATTATTACCCCATGGTGCTTCAATGACAGGAAAGCTGAGAAAAGAGATAAGGCGTTTGACCATGCTGCCGGAAGCAGAGTGTATGCCGGCACTGCTTGAACTGCTGAAACTATCACCGCAGGAGCGGTTGGAAATCTCGGCAGATGCCGCTGCGCTCGTCTCTGACATTCGCGCTGCCGGCAATAGCGGGCTGATCGAAAAATTTCTCGCCGAATATGGCCTCAACACCGATGAGGGCGTGGCCCTGATGTGTCTTGCTGAAGCCTATCTCAGAACGCCCGATGCCGAGACACTCGACGCCTTGATTTCCGACAAGATCGGGGAAGGCGATTGGGCACGCCATCTGGGCCGGGCGGAATCTTCGCTGGTAAATGCCTCAACCTGGGCATTAATGCTAACCGGTAAGGTCTTCCGCACCATTCCTGCCAGGGCCGACGATCTGGCCAGCGTCATGCGTTCGACGGTACGCAAACTTGGCGAACCGGTCGCAAGAACCGCGGTCGGTGAGGCCATGCGGCTTATGGGGCGACAATTCGTGTTGGGCCGCAGCATTTCAGAAGCACTCGAAAACAGTGCTGATGATCGCAAGGAAGGCTATCTCCATTCCTTTGACATGCTTGGTGAGGCGGCTCGAACGGCTCGCGATGCAGCCCGCTATTTTGCCTCCTATGCAAATGCCATCACTGCGATTGGCGACCAGGCAAAATCACAACGGGTTCATGAGAACCCGGGAATATCGGTCAAATTGTCTGCGCTCCATCCCAGATATGAGACCGTGAATCGAGAACGGGTGATGAATGAACTGGTGCCGCGCATCGCCGAACTGGCGCGGATGGCCAAGCCACTCAATATCCCGCTGGCAATAGATGCCGAAGAGGCGGACAGGCTTGATCTGTCTCTCGATATCATCGAGGCATTGATGACGGACGAGACTCTGTCTGGCTGGGACGGGTTGGGAATCGTCATCCAGGCATATTCACGTCGTGCGTCCACTGTTCTCGATTGGCTCTATTCGGTGGCCAAGCAAAACCAACGCAAGATTTCGGTCAGGCTGGTGAAGGGCGCTTATTGGGACAGCGAGATCAAGAATGCGCAGCTTCTCGGTCTTGAAGGCTATCCGGTCTTTACGCGTAAGGATTCCACTGATGTTTCCTACCTGGCTTGTGCCCGTAAACTGCTTGCCTTGAATGATCTCATCTATCCACAATTTGCCACTCACAATGCTCATTCGGTCGCCGCGATCAATCACATGGCCAGTGAAAATCACGAGTTCGAATTCCAACGCCTTCACGGCATGGGCGAGGCGCTTCATGAGATCGCGCGTCAGAAGGATGGTCGCAGCCGCCGTATCTATGCGCCGGTTGGCATACACAAGGACCTGCTGGCCTATCTGGTTCGCAGGCTTCTGGAAAATGGTGCCAATTCCTCCTTTGTTCATCAAATTCTGGACAAGGCCATTCCAGCTGAAAAAATCGCAGAGGATCCGGTCGCTGCCGTGCTGGCAGCCGATTCTCTGCCGCATCCGGCAATTGCTCTGCCCAAGGACATGTTTGGCAATAAGCGCAAAAACAGCATGGGCTGGAATTTGAACGATCCGGCCCAACTGGCGGCTTTGGAAGCCGAAATGGTGCAATTCTCTGACACGCAATGGGGAGATGCAGGCGGCAGGGAAATCCGAAATCCGGCAATTCCCTCCGATCTGGTCGGCTGGGTTCATGAGGCCAACGAAGATGAAGCCCGCAACGCTGTCTCAAAATGTGTGAAAGCTGCTCCAGCCTGGTCTGCAAAACCGGTGGCTAATCGCGCGGCGATTCTGGAAAAAACCGCTGATCTCTACGAAACAAATGCGGCTGAGTTGATGGCGATAATCGTGCGTGAAGCTGGAAAGACCCGTCTCGATGCAATCGCTGAAATCCGCGAGGCGGTGGATTTTCTGAGATATTATGCTGCTGAGGGGCGCGACCGATTAAAAGACGCGAGCGGGCTGGGCGCCGTCTTGTGCATCTCGCCGTGGAATTTTCCGCTCGCCATTTTTACCGGACAGATTTCCGGTGCGCTTATTGCCGGAAACAGCGTCATCGCCAAACCCGCTGAGCAAACGCCATTGATCTCGAAACGGGCAGTCTCGCTTTTCCATGAAGCTGGATTGCCGGACGGTGTTCTCGAACTGGTTCAGGGCGATGGTGCAGTTATCGGCCCGGTGCTAACCGGCGACCCACGCATCAGGGGAGCGGCATTTACCGGTTCGACCGAAACCGCAAGACTGATCGAAATCTCGATGGCCAATGAAGGAAATCCGGACGCGCCGCTAATTGCCGAAACCGGCGGCTTGAATGCGATGATCGTCGATTCCACCGCATTGGCCGAACAGGCTGTCCGGGATATTGTCGCTTCCGCTTTCCAGAGCGCTGGTCAGCGTTGTTCGGCGCTTCGTATCCTGTTTGTACAGAAAGATATCGCTCCACATTTGCTGGAAATGCTGGATGGTGCATCGCATGAGCTCAATATTGGCGATCCCTGGCACCCGGCCACGGATGTAGGACCGGTGATAGATGAAGACGCCAGAAGGGCAATTCTGGATCATTGTACGAAACTGGAGGCGGAGGGTAGGCTCCTTTTCCGTCTCGAAGTACCGGAATCGGTCTCTGCAGGGAACTTTGTTCCGCCCGCAGCCCTTCAGCTTGAGAGTATGTCACAGCTGAAGCACGAAATATTTGGTCCGGTCCTGCATGTGGTTGAATATGAGGCTGATGATCTTGATCAGGTCATGCAATCCATCAATGCAGCAGGCTATGGTCTGACCCTCGGTATTCACAGCCGGATCGATACGCGAGTCGACAGCCTCTGTGCAAAGGCGGACATCGGCAACATCTACGTCAATCGTAACCAGATTGGCGCAGTGGTCGGTGTCCAGCCCTTTGGCGGTGAGGGACTTTCGGGAACCGGCCCCAAGGCCGGTGGCCCGCACTACCTGACCCGATTTGCCAGTTGGAAAGACAGGCCCGATCTACCGGCCCGCCTGCCGCAAACCCTGCGAGGCCCGACAGGTGAACGCAACTCCTACGGCCTGCATCCAAGAGGGGTGATCGCCTGCCTTGGACCGGGTGCAGCGGCACAGGATATGCAGGCCAAACTCGTTACTGAAGCAGGAAACACCGCATTTAAGGCAGTGCCGGGCAATAGTGAATTCGATATGGCCCTGGAACGTGATGGACTGGATGCGGTAATAATTGAGGGTGAATTACCGCGCGAATGGCGCAAACTGCTTGCGGAAAAACCGGGAAGGCGTATCCCGCTGATCCATGTGGCAAGTGATCTGTCAATGCTGTTCGCAGAGCGAAGCATCAGCGAGGACACCACCGCTTCCGGCGGCAATGCGACGCTGCTTTCCTCGGTTTCGTGACCTAGCACTCCGGAATATTGACCGGCACATTGACCGCCAGCCCGCCCTGGCTGGTTTCCTTGTATCGTTCATTCATGTCGACACCGGTCTGGCGCATGGTTTCAATACAGGTGTCGAGCGCCACAACATGCTGGCCATCGCCCTTCAGCGCCAGTGACGCAGCAGTTACTGCTTTCACCGCGCCCAGGGCGTTGCGTTCGATACAGGGAACCTGCACCAACCCCGAAACCGGGTCGCAGGTCATGCCGAGGTGATGTTCCAGTGCAATTTCAGCGGCATTTTCAACCTGCTGTGGTGTGCCACCCATGACCGCCGCAAGTCCAGCTGCCGCCATTGCAGAAGCCGAGCCTACTTCGCCCTGGCAGCCGACTTCCGCGCCTGAAATGGACGCATTGTGCTTGATTATTCCGCCAACGGCCGCCGCCGTCAGCAAAAACTCCCGGATACCGTCTTCATCTGCATCATCGTGGAACTCAAGATAATATTTGAGGACAGCCGGCACCACACCCGCCGCACCATTGGTCGGTGAAGTGACCACCCTTCCACCTGCCGCATTCTCCTCATTGACTGCCATTGCATAAACGGCCAGCCAGTCATTGGCGAGCAACGGATTTTGACGGTTCTGTTTCCATTCTTCTTTCAGCTGGTCATGCATTGCACGCGCCCGCCGCCTTACATTCAAGCCGCCCGGCATGATGCCGTCCTGCGAGATACCGCGATTGATACAGCCATCCATCGCTTTCCAGATTTCATCGAGTTTTCTGTCAAGCACCTCAGCACTGTCATGGGACTCTTCATTCAAGCGCTTCATTGCTGCAATCGATATTCCGGACGTGTCTGCCAGAGTCAGCATTTCCTCGGCATTGGTGAAGGCAAACGGAACATTGGTTTCTTCTTTTGACACCGCGCCGTTTTTCAAATCTTCCAGTTC
>JBPCWJ010000246.1:0-11721 GCA_051009635.1 Rhizobiaceae bacterium | reverse complement strand
GTAAGGGGCCGCTCGGTAACGACACGCGTTTCAACCTGATTTCCCGTCTGATCGACTCCGGTTACCAGTGTAGAAAGTCGCTCATCTTCCGGTTCAGGGGAAAGGACGAATTCGCTCATGATCGTTCTTCCAATGTGTTTTCCTCCTGCAGGGTGACTGAACGCGCAATATGCATAACATAGGCTGATGCAAGAATGGATGCGAAGGATGAAGCAAGCATCAGCAAGATCAAGGGCAGGGGGCCGGTATTTGGGCCCAGAACTGCGCCACCGAGGATCGAAAGCAATGCACCGCCCCCTATCTGGAAGAAACCGCCAAGGCCCGAGGCGGAACCTGCAATTTCCGGGCGGACGCTTACAATACCGGCAATCGAACTTGGCAAGGTAATGCCATTTCCCAGACCGATAAAAACGACCGGTCCGAAAAAGGACAGGCGATGATCAATTCCGGAGAGGATCAAACCCAGCGAAATCAACATACCAATGCAGGCAACCACACCACCCAACATCATCATACGGTTAATGCCAACCCTGCGAGCATAACGGCCCGAGATGAAGTTCCCGGTGATATAACCAATACCGGCAAATACAAAGTAGAAGCCATATAACGATGGCGGAATGTCGTAATGCACGCTAGCGAGATAGGAACTGCCACCAAGAAACGCGAAAAAGGCACCGGAGGCTGCAGCCGAACTCGCAGAGTACCCCCAAAATCGCCGCGAAGTGAATAGGGCAGGGTAGCTTCGAAATTGTGATGTAAAACTGGTCGATTTGTATCGAGCCGTCTCACCTAAATCCAGCCAGAGAAGGCAGACGAGGAAACTTCCGTAGATGATCAGCGCCCAGAATGTTGATTGCCACCCAAAATTTTCGTCGAGATAACCTCCGAATATGGGCCCAAGCATTGGCGCAAGCGTCATGCCCATTGTTACATAGCCGATCTTGCTTGCTGCTTCGTCCGGTCCAACCATATCCCGGATGACAGCGCGCCCGATTACCATGCCCGCAATCGCTGTACCCTGAAGACATCTGGCAAACAGGAATATCTCGATGTTTGGCGCATAAATTGAAAGGAGAGAAGCAAAAATAGCCAATATGGAGAAGAAGAGCATGACCGGTCTTCTGCCATATCTATCCGAAAGGGGCCCGATAATGACTTGCAAGACCGCATTGGAAATCAGATAGAACGATATTGCGAGTTGGACGATTACAAATGGCGCGTCAAAGTGTGTTGCCAATGCAGGCAGGGATGGCAGAAAAATGTTCATTGCCAGCGGCCCGAATGCGGTCGCGGCAACCAATGTCATGATATGTGGAGGGGAATACCGGTCCAGGAATTTGGGCGCAGCCATGATCTTCAATCAATCCTGACCATGTTCAAGAACGCGTTGGAGCCGTGACATTTGCCTGCCTTCCCGTAACCTGCTCGCGGTAGATCGTATAAAGGCCCGCGGCGACGATGATTGCCGACCCCAGCATTGAGTAAAAATCGGGAATCTCGCCATAGAATATGACACCGCCAACAATCGAGAACAGAAGGATAGAATATCGGAATGGTGATACGAACCCTATATCACCTACCCGCATTGCGGCTACTGCAAAAAAATATCCCATGACAATGAAAACGGAAGATAGTCCGGTCAACAAAATCTGTCGCGCTGAAACCGGTTCCCAACCTTCGGCAATTGACCAGACTCCAAACGACACGCACACGGCCAATACGGTTATCAAGGTGACAAACAAAGACGGGATCTCTGTCGCCAGCCGCCGCGTAATGAGATCACGAAAAACACAGGCGATTACCGCCCCAACGACGTAAAGCGAATGGATTGAGAAGCCGCCAAATCCCGGCTTGATGATAAGAAGCACGGCAAGAAAACCGACGACAATTGCGGTTATTCTACGCCAGCCAATCTCCTCGCCGAAGAAATATGCTGCTCCAAGAGTGACCGCCAAAGGCAATATCTGCATCACCGCTGATACGTCAGCGATGGGAATATTGAATAGTGCGGTCAGGAACATGAAGGTTGCCACAGTTTCAGCAATTGCGCGAAAAAGGACCGGCAGGGAAAGGGCGACAGAAAGTGGCGGGATTTTCTTGAACCAGACCACCAGAACTCCAACAATGCAGGCTGCGAACAAGCCGCGTATAAATACGGTCTGCCCAAGGTTCAGCTGTCCGGCAAATGACTTGATAATAATATCATTTGTTGCATAGCCCAGCATTGCCGCTGTCATGTACATGCTGCCGCGCAGATTGGCTTTTTCACTGGTCTGGATGGTTGGGGTCATCACGCAGAATTTCTAATTGACGCTAGACGCGATATCAGATTTTACGACAATGTCACGCGCGAACTTCAGCCAATGCGGATAGGCACATTTGCGAAATTGGATTCTTGCGAGAGTGCTTCAGCCGCCAGTCATGGACATATGACGGGATACCGAGGGGGCTGCGTTTCTGCCGATTACGAAATCATGGCCTTTTGGCTTCCTGGCAATCGCATTATCAATTGCTTCAGCAACAAGGTGGTCGTCACTGGATTCACGAAGCACATCACGCAAATCTGCGGCGTCCTCCTGCCCGAGGCACATGAACAATGTACCCGTACACGTCAAACGGACACGGTTGCAACTTTCGCAAAAATTATGGGTCATTGGCGTAATGAAACCCAGACGGCCACCCGTCTCGGTGATTTCGTAATAGCGTGCCGGTCCACCCGTCTTGTAGGGGATATCGTTTAACGTATAACGCTGTTCCAGTCTCTGCCGTACCAGCGATAATGGCAGATATTGGTCTGTGCGATCTCCGTCAATCTCTCCCAGGGGCATGGTTTCGATTAAGGTGAAATCGTAGCCTTCGCCATGTGCCCACTCGATCATCTGGGGGATTTCGTGCTCATTTACATCCTTGAGGGCGACTGCATTGATCTTGACTGCAAGCCCCGCCTTTTTTGCAGCTTCGAGCCCCTTCATTACCTGTTCCAGACGGCCCCAGCGAGTTATCTCCGCGAATTTTGCCTCATCCAGAGTGTCGAGTGACACGTTGACCCGGCGAACGCCGCAATCATGCAATTCCTCTGCAAAACGGCCGAGTTGTGAACCATTTGTGGTCAGGGTCAATTCTTCGAGTGCGCCGGTATCAAGGTGTTTGCCCAAGTTACGGATCAAATGCATCACGTTGCGGCGTACCAGCGGCTCACCGCCCGTCAGCCGCAATTTTCGAACGCCCTTATCGATGAAGACCGTGCAAAGCCGTTCAAGCTCTTCCAATGTCAGAAGGTCGCGTTTAGGCAGGAAAGTCATGTCTTCTGCCATGCAATATATACAACGGAAATCACAGCGATCTGTCACGGATACGCGCAAATAGGTGATTGGCCGGGCAAATGGATCGATCATCGTGCCGTTGGTTGCAGATGCTTTTGGGGTCTTTTCGCCGTTCTTGGCGACGGGTTCATGCTTGTTCATAGACAGAAACTAGAAAAGGCAGGCAGCCGGGTCAATGAGATAGATCAAATTTACCTGACACCCAGCAAACATTTGATGCCCCTAACCGAGGTTCAGCTCCTTGAAAAAGTCATTTCCCTTGTCGTCAATTACGATAAATGCCGGGAAATCGACCACATCAATCTTCCAGATCGCTTCCATTCCCAATTCCGGGTATTCGAGAACTTCGACGCTCTTTATGCAATCCAGTGCCAGTCTGGCTGCGGGCCCACCGATAGAGCCCAGGTAAAAACCGCCATGACGGGCGCAAGCGTCGCGAACCTGTCTTGACCGGTTTCCCTTGGCCAGCATGACCTTGGAGCCTCCAAAGGATTGGAACTGATCTACATAGGAATCCATTCGGCCTGCCGTTGTCGGACCGAAGGAGCCCGAAGCATGGCCTTCCGGTGTTTTGGCAGGACCTGCGTAATATACCGGATGGTTTTTGAAATAGTCCGGCATGGGTTCGCCATTTTCCAGTCTTTCACGGATCTTCGAATGGGCAAGATCACGCGCAACCACGATCGTTCCAGTCAGAGAAAGCCGTGTTTTTACAGGATGCTGGGAGAGAGTCTTGAGAATTTGAGTCATCGGTTGCTGCAAATTGATCTCGACAACACCGGCATTCAGCGATTCATCGGTAATTTCCGGCAGATATTTGGACGGATCGGCTTCAAGTTGTTCCAGGAAAATGCCGTCGTGCGTAATCTTGCCCAATGCCTGCCGGTCAGCGGAACAGGAGACACCCAATCCAATCGGTAATGATGCTCCATGTCTAGGCAGGCGGATTACTCTCACGTCATGGCAAAAATATTTTCCACCAAATTGTGCGCCCACGCCCATTTGCTGCGTCAGCTTGTGAATTTCACCTTCCATCTCAATGTCGCGGAATGCAGATCCGTCTGGAGAGCCGGTGGTTGGCAGATCGTCCAGATAACGGGTGGAAGCCAGTTTTACTGTTTTCAGGTTCATTTCTGCTGATGTTCCACCGATAACAATTGCAAGGTGGTAAGGAGGGCAGGCTGCTGTTCCCAAAGTCAGTATCTTCTCATGAAGAAATTCCAGCATCCGGTCTTTCGTCAAAAGGGAAGGTGTACCTTGAAAGAGAAATGATTTGTTTGCCGATCCGCCGCCTTTTGCAATGAACAGGAACTTATAGGCATCCTCACCTTCGCTGTAGATATCGATCTGCGCAGGAAGATTGTCGCGGGTATTGGCCTCCTCAAACATGGATAGAGGCGCCAACTGGGAATATCTCAGGTTTTTCTTTTCGTAAGCGTCGAGCACTCCCTGACCAATAGCATCCTCATCTCCGCCATCGGTCCAGACATGGCGTCCCTTTTTGCCCATGATGATCGCAGTTCCCGTATCCTGGCACATGGGCAGGACGCCACCTGCAGCGATGTTTGCGTTTTTCAGCAGGTCATAGGCGACAAAGCGGTCATTGTCTGTTGCCTCCGGGTCATCAAGGATTGAAGCCAGTTGGCGAAGATGGCCAGGCCGGAGTAGATGGTTGATGTCGATAAAAGCTTGCTCCGTGAGTAGCCGGATAGCTTCATTTTCGACGACAAGCATGTCCTTGCCCCTGAACTGATCGATGGAAACATGTCCATCGGAAAGCTTGCGATAGGGTGTCTGATCATGGGAGGTGCGAAACATCTCGAATTTTCCCATTGTGTCCGTCCTCAATTTTTATGTGGTCAGTAAAGTTTGCCCTGTTCTAGCCTCTATTTGAATTTCGGCAACACGAATTTCGCAGATTTTTCTGCAGGTGATGAAATCAAATATTTTATCGGTGCATTTCAGTTATTGTTAAGAATAATGCAATGAATGATACAGTGTTTACGAATTCGCATTTGTATTTTGTTAGCTTTGCCAAATTGTTAGAGGGATATGAGCTAGTCTCATCGGGGGATACATGTTGGCGGACAAACAGGCTTTTTATAAAGGGATCAAATTTCAGTTCTTAATACTGGTTTGCGGACTTGCTATTTGCATTATTGCGGCGCAGGTTTTTACTGAAACAGTCTCCAAAATCCGTGAAGTGCGAATTGATCGCGTTACAGAAGCCGCAGGAGTGGCCAGATTAGTTGCGCGCGATCTTGAACAAAATTTCGAAAAGCTCGACGATGCGGGCATTGATGTAATTGTTGAAAATACGATCCAATACCCGGAAATGGCCGGCATTTCAGTAACCAGCAGAGACCTCCGCAGGAATTATCGAAGAGGCGAATTGTCAGGCGGAGGACCAAACGAAATAAGCCCTGCATCGCTAAACACGCTCAAATCCGCTGCTCAACAAATACTGGTGACAAAAGAAGGTTTGCAGGTTGGTGAGCCGATGTTCAAGGACGGTCTTGTCATCGGATCCGTGATGGTGGAATTCAAGAACCCGCAAATGCTCGAAGTGATGTTTCCAATATTGAAGACAAACCTTACGTCCACCATCCCGATCACACTGGCAGGCGTACTATTTTGTCTTGGATTACTGACCCAATTAACTGCTCCGCTATTGAGGTTGAGCGAGGAGATCAGAAATATCGCCAAGGGAACTAGTTCCGGTGGCGTGGAAGTTGAAGGTCCGCTGGAAGTGAGCGAATTGGGTAATAGCGTCAACGATCTGATAAGCGCCACCAAGAGTAATATCGACGAAATTCACGAACTGGCATATGTCGATCCCACGACCCGTTTGCCAAACCGGGAATATTTCAGAAATGAGCTTACACGTGCGATATGCAGGGCGGTGCGTATCAATATTTCCGGGGCCGTATTGTTCGTGGACCTGGACGGCTTCAAGAAGGTCAACGACACGCTGGGGCATGATTTCGGGGACAAATTGCTCGCAGCTTTTGCGGCGCGAATTTCGAAAATTGTCAGAGTAGACGACACCGTAGCGTTTCCGGGAATTCAAAACCCTGACCAAAGTGCCTCTGATGAAGCAGGTCGTGAAAAGCAGGTTCTTGCCCGGCTGGGGGGCGACGAATTTACAATTCTGCTTGGAGAAATCAGGGAAGAGACCGATGCTGCGCAAGTGGCACGCAGAATAATCAGCTCGACCGCGAGACCCTATCTGATAGATGACAAGGAAATTCGAGTCGGTGTCTCTGTTGGAATTGCGACTTTTCCAAGAGATGGAGCAGATTATTCCGAGGTTTTGAGAAGCGCAGATATGGCAATGTATCTGGCGAAGGAGGAAGGCAAAAGCACCTACCGGTTTTTCTCGGAAGAGCTGAACGAAAGGGCCTCGTTGCGGGTCGAAGTTGAAAACGACTTAAGGGTGGCGATCGTCTCTGACCAGCTTGAGCTCTATCTTCAGCCAAAGGTTGATTGTGAAAGCGGTGTTCCGGTTTCGCTGGAGGCGCTGTTGCGTTGGCATCATCCCGAAAAGGGGATGGTACAGCCAGGTGAATTCATCAAGATTGCCGAAGAATCCGGCCTGATCGTACCGTTGGGTGATTGGGTTTTGCGTGAAGCTTGTACGCATATAAATCGACTTGAGAAATTGAATCTGGATTATCCGGTTTCAGTCAATATTTCTGCACAGCAATTTGATCAGGAAGATTTCTCCAACAGGGTTCTGCAAATTGTCCAAGACAGTGGCATTGAGGCCAGGCATCTGGAAATCGAGATCACCGAGAGCATGGCAATGAACAATCCCACGCGCTCAATTGAACATTTTGCGAAACTGAAGCGGTCCCAAATCAGAATTGCGGTCGATGATTTTGGTACGGGTTTTTCTAATCTTTCCCAGCTTAGCCGCTTGCCTTTTGATGTGTTCAAGATAGATCGCTCATTTATTGAAGGGATCTGCGACGATCATGACAATCACGGCAAGACTATTGTTCGCACCATTCTCGCCATGGCCAAGAGCCTCGATTACGAGACTGTCGCCGAAGGCGTCGAGAATGAAGATCAGAGGCAGTTCCTGGCTGAATTGGGTTGTGATTATGCGCAGGGTTTCCTGTTCGCCAAGCCCATGCCAGCCGGCCAGGCGATTGAATGGCTCGGTTCCAATCAATCGAGGCGTACTGGTAGTGCCAAAGTATCTGGTAACTCGAAAAAATCTCGGGCAGCCTGATTGCAGCAATAGAACTATCTGACTAGTTGAGAGGCGACTTCAAACAGGTCGTGATAGCTCGATATTTGCCGATCGGGAAAATACTCTGCAACTGTTCTTTCAGAATAGCCAAAATCAACCGCTATGACGGGAATATTTGCTGCCTTTGCAGTCTTGATGTCGGTCTCTGAATCTCCGACCATTATTGAATTCTGGACAGAGCCACCAGCCTGCTTGATGGTTTCGGTCAAATGGCGGGGGTCGGGTTTCTTGAATGAATAGGTGTCGCCACCGGTCGTCAGAACAAATTTATCAGCAATTCCCAGTTCCTCGATCAGTTCCACCGCCAATTGTTCGTGCTTATTTGTGCAGATCGCGATTATCCATCCATCCTGCTGAAAGCTATCCAAGGATTCTACAACACCATCGAACAGAACCGTTTCATCCGCGATATTATTTGCATATTCTGTCAGGAATGTTTCAAAAAGGCGATCATGCAGCTCGTCGTGTAGTTCGTGTCCATGGAGTTCGTAGGATTTGGCAATCATCGCCTTTGCTCCCCGGCCAATTATGAAACCGACATCCTTCATTTCAACCGGAGCCAGTCCTTGTGTGGCTATTGTGCGGTTAAGGGCGGGTATGAGGTCCAGTCTTGTATCTGCAAGTGTTCCGTCCAGGTCGAGCACCAGTGTTTTTGCTGACATCAGTAAGTTTGCCTCATTTTCTGTTTTGAATTGCGACCGGTCCTGCGCATTAACACAATGTCCACCAGCGTCAAGCTGTGGGCGGAATCGTTGTATCGTTGCTTCGGGTGGTATTGTTTGTCGGCTCGTGCTAGGGGCAAGCAGAATTCAAGTTGCAGGCGGGTAAAGTTCAGGTAATCAAAAAGCCTTTAAATGAGCAGAAAATTAAAAATAGCCGCCGCGAGAGCAGCTCTATCCCATGTTCATGATGGTATACGACTCGGAATCGGAACCGGTTCCACAGCTGAAGAATTTGTCCGGTTTCTGGCTGAACGGGTAGATAATGGTTTGGAGATGGTGGGCGTGCCAACTTCAGAGCGCACAGCGGAATTATGCCGGGAGTTAGGTGTTCCGGTTTCCACCCTCGATGAAATACCGAAACTGGATGTGACCGTGGATGGTGCCGACGAAATCGGGCCCAACCTTGCATTGATAAAAGGTGGCGGAGGCGCTTTACTTCGAGAGAAAATTGTTGCTGCAGCGTCAGACAAATTCGTTGTAATTGCCGATCAGTCCAAGGAAGTATCCAGCCTGGGTGCCTTTGGTGTACCGGTTGAAGTCAATCAGTTCGGAATTGAATCCACCAGGAACTCGATTTACGAACTTGGACAGTCGCTCGGTTTACATTGTGAACTCAGTATCCGCCAAGAGGGCAGCAGCCATTTTGTCACAGATGGCGGCCATTTGATAATTGATGCATCTTTTGGCCTCATTCACGATGCAGGTGCACTCGAAATTGGATTGCTGAAGATTCCCGGAGTTGTGCAACACGGATTGTTCCTGGGAATGGCAGACTATGCCTATATTGCGAGCGAATCCAGTGTAGTGGAAATTTCGGTCTGAAGGACGGTCTGACATTTGCCGTCCAGAGAATTAAATTGTGGAGTTGGTCTATGATCGCAAGAATAAGAACCATTTTAGTTGCTTTTATGGTGGTGGTGACGGGTGCTGCCGCTGCTGTAACGCTGGAACAGCAAAGTGCAAATGCGCAAGATATTTCGGATACTCATCTTAATGCTGCAAAAGTGGCGCTGTCTGCGTCCCGGGCTACCGCGGGATTTGACATCTTGCTTCCCAATATGGGTGAACGCGTTAAACAGCAATTAATTTCGCGCAGGCCTGATGCAGCCGATCAGCTCATCTCGATTGTCGATGAGGTGACAATTGAATTGGCCGCTCGTCGCGGTGACCTTGAGACCGAGATTGCACGTTCATATGCTTCGATCTTCACTGAGGAGGAGTTGCTAGCGATAGCAGCATTCTACAGGAGCGAAGCAGGTCAAAAACTTATTGTGCAAACTCCGACGATTACAGAAGCCATGAACCAGGCCTCACGGGTCTGGTTGACCGGTATTCAGCGCGATATGAATGAGGCAGTTTCCAAAAAAATTGAGGAAGCTGGTCTGCAATAGTCATTCGCCTATTAAGGCCGGGTTCCACTTGCCTATGAAGCACGTAGCGTGGCTGGCATTTAGCCGGTTGGCCGCAATCGACCGGAAAAGGAAAATCAGTGCCCCAATTTGATTATGATCTTTTTGTCATTGGAGGCGGCTCCGGTGGTGTCCGGGCTGGCCGCTTGGCTGCTTCTATGGGAAAACGCGTTGGTGTTGCCGAGGAATACCGTTTTGGCGGGACTTGCGTAATTCGGGGATGCGTGCCGAAGAAATTGATGGTTTATGCCTCTCATTTTTCCGAAGCTTTTGAGGATGCAAAAGGCTTTGGCTGGGATGTGGGAGAATCCAGTTTTGACTGGAAAACATTCATTGCCGCAAAGGATAAGGAAATTGCCAGGCTGGAAGGCCTGTATCGAAAAGGTCTTGGTTCCAACGGCGCGGAGATAATTGACAGCCGGGCCATTCTTTGTGGGCCCAACGAGATCAAGCTTACTGCAAACGGCAAAACTGTTACGGCCGAGAAGATATTGATTGCGACTGGCGGAACCCCAAATCGCCTTGAGTTACTTGAAGGCCATGAGCTTTGCATTTCTTCCAACGAAGCATTCCATCTGGAAAATCTGCCTGAATCAATCGTGATAAAGGGCGGCGGTTATATTGCGGTTGAGTTTGCCTGTATTTTTGCCGGTCTTGGCTCGAAGACAACCTTGGTCTACCGGGGAGATCATATCCTGCGGGGATTTGATCATGACCTTAGCCTTGGCCTCGCTGACGAGATGGGCAAAAAGGGAATAAGGGTTATCCTGAACCAGAATTTTGCCAAGGTGGAGAATTCCGACAACGGAAAATGCGTTATCCTGGATGGTGGTGAGAAAATCGTGGCCGAAGAAGTCATGCTGGCTGTCGGGCGGCTTCCAAACACCAAAGACCTTGGACTGGAAGCAGCCGGTGTCGAAACTGATCGGATTGGTGCCATTGAAGTGGATGAATATTCACGGACCAACCAAAAACACATTCTGGCAGTCGGTGATGTTACGAACCGGGTTGCGCTGACACCGGTAGCTATTCATGAAGCGATGTGCCTGATTGAAACGGAATACAAGGGTAATCCAACCAGTCCGGATCATGATCTCATTCCGACGGCGGTCTTCTCCCAGCCGGAAATCGGTGCAGTCGGGATGCCTGAGGAGCAGGCGGGCCGTGAATTCGAGGAAGTTGATGTTTTTCTGGCGCGCTTCCGACCGATGAAACATACCTTGTCGGGCCGTGATGAGAAGATGATCATGAAGATTGTCGTTGATGCGGAATCATCCAAGGTGCTTGGTGTGCATATTCTGGGACCGGATGCCGGTGAGATGGCACAGACCCTTGGAATTGCCCTGAAAATGGGTGCGACCAAACAGGATTTTGACAGGACAATGGCCGTCCATCCGACTGCGGCGGAGGAACTCGTTACGATGTACAGTCCGAGCTATCGTGTCTCTGGTGGCCATCGCGTGAAAGACTAGTTCGGCCCATATATAAGATGTGCTCTAGGCAGCGTCTGGTTCACGGACCAGCCAATCTGAAATTTGCGGCCAAAGTGTTTCCTTGTGCTCCGGCTTGAAGAAGCCCGAATGACCAATAGAAATGCCGTGGGTATCTTCCAGTGTAAACCATCGCAGTCTGACATCTGCTCGGTAGTACCAGGCCATAAGCGCCTCAACGCTGGCCAGTGTTGTGTCGGAATCGTCCTCAAATCCAACTGACATTATGGGAATGTGCACATCCGCAAACCGGCGGGTCTCTGGCAGGTTTTCATCAGACATAAAATAATCGTGTGAATTGCACCATTTGCGCCATTGATTGAATATGCCATGTGGAATCTTCACGTCAATACCATTTCCGGCCTGGTAATAGCGGAGGGCCAGTGACATTGGGTAGGCGATACGGTTCAGTTTGAACCGATGTTTCTCGTGGTTTTTCAGGTATCCCAGATAGCCTGAACCGGAAGCCAGCGTCATGAAGCGGTCAAATTTCTCTGCGGTACCAGACAAGCCTAGTGC